>JAYVOT010000685.1:0-5148 GCA_043757795.1 Chthonomonadaceae bacterium
TCTGGGGAGACCGGGGACATTCCTCTTACATTCCTTATGATAGTTTACGATCCGGCAAAGAACTGACGAGTTGGTTTCGCGAACATGGGATAGTCTACGCGCTATGCAACTTTCAGGGAACCGCTGCTAACGGCGAGCTTCCCCCTTCAGATGTTTTGGAAGTGCAAAGTCTGCTTTTAAGTTGGTATGCAAACAGAGCAGTCGGGAAAGATTGGCAGTATTTACTCGCTGACGGATTCAGAAGCGGAGGTTGGAGAGTAGTTTACGTCAAACAGGGCGTTGCAGTAGTGAAGATGGAGGAGTCGAAATGAACCTACCCTTCAAAAGCAAACTTGAAATTGAAGAGTCTGGTCCGCCTTTATCGCCATTGCCTCCTTTCCCTGAGATGTTGAAGGGCGGGTGGCGATTTGCCCTTCCTGCGATATTGACTCTATATGTGCTCTTCGCCGTCTTGCATGCAAACCTGTTTCCAATGGGACAGAGAGGCTATCAGAACGCCCCGGACGAACCTGCTCATCTTTCTTATATTGAAACGATTCGTGAAGGTCGATTGCCCTCATTAAAGGAGCCTGGCCCGCGCGCGCCCAGCGATACGAGTTATGAAACCTACGAATGGCATCAGCCTCCGTTGTACTATTTTCTTGGTTCGCTTTTCCGAATTCAATCAGAGCGAGCGGTTCGATATCTGTCCATCATTATTGGATTGGGCTGCATAACGCTGATTTTCGAAGCGACTCGGTGGTTGATTCCACGGCAACCGATGGCGGCTATACTTGCGGCGGGGTGCGCGGCTTTTACTCCGGGACATGTCGCGATCACCTCAGTCGTCAACAATGACGGTCTGCTGGAATTTTTCTTTAGCGCATGGGCTCTCGCGATTATTCACTCTCTGAACGGCGGATTCACTCCTGTTCGCGCACGTTGGATTGGCGTCATACTGGGGGGCGCGTTGCTCACAAAAGCGACCTCGGTTCTGTTGCTTCCTCTCACGGCATTCGCACTTTTTTTAATGTGGAGAAACGGCGAGTCAAAAACGAACTTGATTCGCGGCGCTGCCTGGGTTGCGAGCGTAGCAACTTGTTTGAGCGGGTGGTGGTTCCTGAGGAACCTTCAACTCTACCATGAAATTCTGCCCCTGAAAGCTTTCCTTGACAGCTTCGGGGGAACTGCTCAAGCCTCTGATGCAGTGGCGGGGGCGCTGATGCCGGATGTGAGCGGGTGGGGGAGTTATCTGCTTCGAGTGGCGGAGTGGACTTTCCAGAGTTTTTGGTCCGTATACGGCACACGACAATCAGCCGTAATAGGCGCGCCCCGATTTTTGCCGGCGCCTCTGTACCAGTTGGCTGGAATTGCAATGGCAGTTGTGGCGGCAGGCATGACAAGACTTCACTTCAAGCGCAAGCAGGAGTTCAATCGGACTCAACTCTTTTCTCTTTGGATTCTGTTTGCGATGTTGGGACTCGTGGGAGTTGTTTTCATTAAGTTTATCATGACGTATTTTCAGGCTCAGGGTCGGTATTTTTACCCCGCAATGGCGCCAATCTGCGTCTGCATTTCTTTAGGTTGGAGGTCGGTTTTTCCGGAGCGATACAAAACTATCGCGAGCGTGTTTCTTTTGGGCTTTCTTTGCGCGTTCTGCGTGGTTTTTTTGCGGGTCTTGTAACCATTTTTTAGGAGTTGAGAGCATTGGATAATTTTTACGAAGATGTGATGGAAGAAACGGATATTCAAGAGATTTTGGATGCAGGGTACGACCTTCTAGGAGAATTTCAACTTTGGACCGAAAAATCGCTTAAAATCGATCCCGATACGTCTCAGCAAGACCTGTACAATGTAGAGAGTCTCATGGAATACCTGGCATATAGAGGTAGACGCTTGCTCCAAAAGGTCGATGAGTTTCATCTGCGTTGGTTCGTATTCAGCCACTACATTCGACACTCGAACGCAGGCAAAGAGACCGAAGAGCATATGCCGGAGTCTTTGAAACGTCTTTACTACTTTCTGCAGAATGCAAAAGGTATGTTTCTACCGGATTGGATTGAAGCGACACTGGAAGATCAGAGCTTCTACATTCACAGGCGTACGGCTTTCAGAGAGATGAACGGGGAAGATGAAGCCCAGTGGATTGAAGAGTATCGCACGTGGAGCGAAGAGATGGACAGCGATTTAGATTCTCGTTGCTTGCTTTTGCCCAGAGAGATCACAGAGAATATTCTCTGGGGGGATAAGATGGGATGGCGGGAAGCCACTCTTTTTGAGGAAGCGAACAACCTCTGGCAAAAAGAGCGAACTGAACTCTTATTGGACGGCTTGGACTTCGAGTCAATTAGGTACGACATCACTTCCTCTTATGAGCTGTGGCTGTCAACCCCGCAAATCCGGTTGGACGACGCAACTCCGATCGAAATGATATTGCAGGAGCGCGCTGAAACTGAAACTCACAATCAAAATCAAGATGAGTAAAACGATAAATATTGGAAAGGCAGGCTTTTGACGATGGCTGAGCGCGTAATTGATGAAGAAACTACTCTATTGGACGCAAAAGAAACGGTTCTAATTCTTGATTTCGGGGCGCAGTATACCCAACTAATCGCTCGAAGAGTAAGAGAGTGTAAAGTCTACTGCGAAATTATTGCCTTCGATACTCCGTTGGAAGTTCTTAAGACGAGAAACCCGAAAGGCATCATCTTTTCAGGAGGTCCGTCCAGCGTATATGAACCAGACGCGCCGCATTCGGACCCTGCTATTTATGAACTCGGCATCCCCATCCTCGGAATCTGCTACGGGCATCAACTGATGACTTATCAACTCGGCGGAGTTGTAGAGTCTACTGAGCGTCGAGAGTATGGGAACGCGGAACTGACTCTCACAGCCGATGACAAACTTTTTGCCACCATAGGAAAAGCAGGCACAATACTCAACTGTTGGATGAGTCATGGAGATAAGGCGCTCTCCCCTCCGCCCGGGTTCAAGGTATCCGCGACCACTTTAAGCACGCCTATCGCCGCTATGTCTAATGAGGACCGAAAACTCTACGGAGTCCAGTTTCACCCGGAGGTTTCTCACACTCCCTTCGGAACGGAGCTGATCCGATCCTTCGTCATGGGTCCATGCGAATGCAAAGGAGATTGGACGGCGGCAAACTATGTGGATGAGAGCATTCGACGAATTCGCGAACAGGTTGGAGACGAAGGGGTGATCTGCGGGGTATCAGGCGGAATCGACAGTTGTTGCGTCGCGGCTCTGATGCACCGTGCAATAGGAGACAAACTCACCTGTATTTTTGTCGACCATGGTCTCTTGAGAAAAGGCGAAGCTGAACAGGTTCGGGATGATTTTGCAAACGCTTTTGGAATTAAACTCATCTATGCTGACGTTCGAGAGCGTTTTCTGATAAGATTGAAGGACGTCACGGATCCGGAGAGGAAGCGCAAGATCATCGGAGAAGAGTTCGTTCGAGTTTTCGAAGAGTATTCGGACGGCATTGAGGGGGCGAAGTGGCTAGCGCAGGGAACGCTCTACCCCGATGTTATCGAGAGCGGGGGAAGCAAGAAATCAGTTACCATCAAGACGCATCATAATGTGGGCGGGTTGCCTGAAAATATGGTTTTGAAGGTGATTGAACCGCTTCGACAGCTTTTTAAAGACGAAGCTAGGGCGGTTGCCTCTGAACTAGGCTTGCCTGAATCTATCGTATGGAGACATCCTTTTCCCGGTCCAGGACTCGCCATTCGCATTCTTGGAGAGGTGACTGAAGAGCGATTGGAGATTCTTCGCGAAGCGGACGCTATTTTTATTGATGAGCTTCGTTCTAACGGTCTTTACAAAGAAGTGAGTCAAGCTCTCGCAGTCCTCGCTCCGATCCGAAGCGTTGGAGTGATGGGCGACCTGCGCACATACGCGCACCCCATCATTTTAAGAGCCGTGACGACGGATGATTTTATGACCGCGCATTGGGCGAGAATCCCGTTTGAAGTTCTTGAGAAGATGAGCGTTCGAATTGTGAACGAGGTCGCAGGAGTCAACAGAGTGGCATATGACATCACCTCTAAGCCGCCCGCGACCATTGAGTGGGAATAAAAGAACATTGAGTGGGAAAAATGGTGGATAGGGGAGGGGAGAACAGGATGCTGCCGGAACATCGCGTCGAGATGCTGTTGAGCGAAGAGGAGATTAGAGCGAGGGTGATCGCACTTGGAAAGGAGATCACTCGAGACTACCCGGATAGTAGCGAATCGCTGCTGTTGGTGGGGGTTTTAAAGGGCGCCGCGCTCTTTCTTGCTGATCTGGTGCGAGCCATTGATCGCCCCGTCGAGTTTGATTTCGTAGCGGTCTCTTCTTATGGAGCCTCTACGAAGACTTCCGGCGAAGTCCGAGTACTGAAAGATCTAGACAGTTCCGTCGCCGGCAAGCACGTTATTATCGTGGAAGATATTCTGGACACCGGTCTCACTTTGAGGTTCAGCTACTTGATAGAGACCTTGAAGACTCGGAACGCAGAGAGCGTTAAAATTTGCGTCCTTTTGAACAAGCCTTCTCGACGAAGAGTCGAAGTTCCTGTCGACTATTGCGGATTCACGATTGAAGACCGTTTCGTGGTAGGGTATGGGATGGATTACGCGGAGCAGTATCGCCAACTGCCCTACATTGGCGTGGTTACCCACCTCGACGACGAGGCTCTCTGATTTTTTTTGAAAAATGTGGAAATTTGTTCGGATATATGGTATATTATAGGAGCGTATGTATTCCTCAAGATTTGTCATGCAAATTCGCTCATTTCCTCGCCTGCGTTGCAATTCACATTGGCGATTTAACGATATTCCATTTTCCCAAAAAATGATTGTATGTTTCCAGAGAGGCCGGAAGGGATTCTTTTCCAAACCTCCGACGGATGTCGGTGCCTGCAATCACACCCTGTGAATCATTTCATTCATAAAACCCACATCATCACCCAATTCTAAACGAGTTGAACTTTCCGACTGATGCTCTTTACAGGAGTTTTTGTCGTGTCTGTGACTCCAACTCATTGCGAGGCGCTACAATCGTATGGACGAAATCCTCAGTTTTAACCTTTATGACCTGGAAAATAAGAGCCTGGTCGACCTCCATGAACTTGCCAAATCGCTTGGCGCGAACATGAACGGAGCT
>JAYVOT010000686.1:0-5136 GCA_043757795.1 Chthonomonadaceae bacterium
TTCCGGAAGCCTAAATCATTTTTTGAATTCAATAGGACGTTCTCGTCGCCATTAACGATCCGGATGCCGTTCGTTGCGTCCTTCAGAAGGCAAGTTGCGCGTTCTTTCGTCGAGCACGAAATGACGCTTCCCCCGTACATATCGGTCGGGTTCCCGACGATTCCGCATCTTCCGGGCGCTGTCGCAACGATTCGCTTCAAGCATCTCTCCTTTTGTGCTACAATTCGGACTGACTATGAGTGACGCAGGTCACAAACGAAGAAGTTATAAAAAGGGGATTCAAGTTTCAAATGGCAAATAGAATCGCAGTCGTCAACACAACGAAAGGCGTCATCAAGTTCGAACTGAGCGAAGACAACGCCCCCATTACGTCCGCTAATTTCATCGATTTAGCCGGCAGAGGTTTCTACAACGGTTTATCGTTTCACCGATATGAGCCGGGTTTCGTGATTCAGGGCGGTTGCCCCATCGGCAATGGAACCGGGGATTATCAGGATCCCGCAACAAAACAGAAACGCACGATCAAGCTCGAAGTGACCCCTAAACTCAAACACAGTGAAGCGGGCGTCGTCGCAATGGCGCGCGGGCAAGACAACGACAGCGCCTCTTGCCAGTTTTACATCACTCTTGCAAACGCCTCGTTTCTAGATATGAAGTACGCCGTCTTCGGGAAAGTCACCGAAGGTCTGACCAATGCTCTCGCGCTTCGCGCCGGCGACAAAATGACTAGCATCGAGATTTTGGACGCTTAGCGCACAATCGGGCGGACTGAAGAGCCGTGCAATAAATTACACGGCTCTACGGCCTTCCGCCCATTCCCCCACGTACAAAATACAACGGCATCTCTAGACCCGCTTCACCTCAAAAACGCTTCCGCCAACCCTGCATCCACCGCGATCACTTGTCCTGTCGTCAGGCTGAGTTTCGGGGAAGCGGCGAGGTAGGCGGCTTCCGCTACTTTCATCGGATCGACAGGCTTCTTTAAAAGCGTGCGCTGAGCGTAAAAGTTTGCGAGTTTGTCCCGTAAGTCGTCGTCGTTTTCGCTCTCCTCGAAAGCGATGTCGTACTTCGCGAGCGATGAAATGACACGATCCCGCGGGAACATTTGCGAACCTGCAACGACGGTCGCGGGCGCAATTCCCATCACTCTCACTTTTGGCGCGAAGGTCACCGCCATTTCGCGTATGAGGTGATTGACGGCGGCTTTGCTCGTGTCGTAGGCGAGGCTTCCTTTTTTGGAGACGACCGCGTTGGCGCTGCTCACGAGCACGATGCTTCCTTCAGTTCCCTGCGCCTTTATCACCTCGAAAGCTTCTTCGGCAAGAATATTAGAGCCTAGCACATTCACTTCAAAAGTTTTTAGCCATTGAGCGTCCGTGTTATGCCCATGCACATCCGGCGCAATAAAGACCGCTGCAACGACTATCAGCGTGTCTATGCCTCCGTATTGCATCACGGCGGCATCCATCGCTTTTTTCACGGCGTCTCGGTTTGTCGCGTCGACGACAGCGCCGATGGCGATCTCTTTGCCGAACGCTTTCCGCACTCTTTCAGCGGAGAGGCTAGCCATTTCCGGTTTAATGTCCGCTAGGACGACATGCGCTCCGTTTTTCGCTAACTGCTCCGCGGTCAAAGTCCCGATTCCGGGACCTGCGCCCGCCACAAAAGCAACCTTCCGGCTCATCTCTTTTTCCGGAGGCATCCTTTGAATTTTCGCCTCTTCGAGAGACCAATATTCGATATTGAAAGACTCTTGCATGGCCATCGCTGTGTAGTTTTTGAAAACGACCGGGCGTTTTGCATTGGGAGTGAACTTTTGAATGAACGGCTCAAGCAGGTCGAGATTGCCGGACTGTTCGTCCTCCAAAGAAACGGCACCTGCCATGACGTTGATCGCATTGATGTAGAACTCTCCAGTGATCCGCGCCTCTGCCTTGTTTCGCCCAAAGCTGAACATCCCTACCCCGGGAACGAGGATTACAGTCGGATTTTTGGAGCGAATCGAGGGAGAATCAGGAAGTTTGTTCTCTTCATAGTATGCGGAATAGTCCTCTCGGTATTCGGCAAGCGAGGCGTGCAAAGCAGAGATCGCCTCTGAAACAGAGCCGTTTTTGACATCCCACTCAACAAAGAGGGGTCTGACTTTAGTGCGCACGAAGTGATCCGGACAACTCGTCCCCTGGTAGGCGAGAGCTTTCGCATCGGCGGAGTTAACGAATTTTTGAACCGTCGCTCCTTCTTCAAAATGCCCGATAGCAGGTCCGACTTGCCCTCTGATAATAGGAAAAAGCGCTCTCGCAATGCTTGCCCCGTCAGGGCGCGTCTCGACGGCTTGCCCTCCGAAGAGCGCCTCGCCTTTTGCCTCTTGTCGCTTGAGAACAAACTGTCCTATCGCGTCAATGACGCGAAGGGTGCTTAAGTAGCTCGCCCTTCCTGTGTCTCCCCAGGTAAAGAGACCATGCGATCCGAGGATGATTCCGTCGCACTCAGGGTTCTCTTCGTAGGCTCTTTGCAACCAGAGTCCCAACTCGAATCCGGGTCTTTTCCAGGGCAACCAGACAAGGTTCACTCCTGTCTCTTCCCGTAGTTTCTTCAACATAGCAGGACCGTTCGCACACGCAGCGAGCGCGATGGCCCAATCCGGATGCAAATGATCGACGTGTTTGAAGGGCAAGAAAGCGTGAAGAGGAGTGTCAATGGAAGTTGCGCGAGGATTGTTTCCAAAGGTGCAGAGGGGGTAGCGATCCGCCATCTCGTCTTCAAACTCCACTCCTCGATACTGGGTTTTCAGGGCGTTGACTCGGTTCATATAGAGTGTGGCGAAACCATCGCGTTTGATTGTTCCCAGATCTCCGCCCGATCCTTTCACCCACAGAACTTCCACAGTTTCGCCCGTCACGGGATCGTGTCCTTGAAGTTTTGCAGACGTGTTTCCGCCGCCGAAGTTGGTCAGTCGCAGGTCTCTTCCCAACAGATTCGAACGATATCGGAGCAGTTCGGGTTCGTCCATGCCTGCGGTTTCAACGTCGTCCCACAGGTCCTTTAAATAGTGTAGTTCCATAAGTGAAAAAGGTCTCCCCAATTGATTTGTAAAATTATACAAGCCGTCGTAGGCTTGTACTCCAGGCTACCGGAATGGTCGAGCCGTTTGTTGTTGCGTCAAGTTTTCGAAAGGGCGAAAATATTTTCGGAAAAGCCGTCCCAGCGAAGAGGTAATTGCAAAATTTCATCCAAATGGAAGATTTGCAACAATGCGGTACATCTCGACAGTCTGATGTCTAGCCTGCCTGACGCTGAAATTCGCGAAGCCCTGTGTCATGCATATTGGTGTCAGTAGGGTTTCATCTCTTAAAAAAAGATCGCTATCTTCCAATCAGTTGATCGTGTCAAACATCCGAAAGCGAACCCGCATTTACGATAGCGCGTGAGGCTGTGAAGTCCTTTATTTTAAACACACGTCAGTCTGAAGGTCGTTCATTTATCTGAGAGGCGCTTTCAATAGCCGGTAATTCCGAGCTTTCGACACAAAATACGACTTTCAAGCAGAGGAAATCATGGCATGTTTGAGGGCGCGAACAAGCTCCGTGTTGACCGGGGCGGAGACATCAGCTCCTGGTTTCAAACTTGTGCCGACAATTGCGCCGTCTGCAAACTGCAAAAGCTCGGATGCCGATTGAGCATTGAAACCGCTACCCACTAGAACCGGACAATCCGGCAAAGCCTGTTTCACCCTTCTTACGTCGTCAACCGGAGTTGACGCTCCGGTCGTCGTGCCGCTTACGATCAAGCCGTCTGCAAGCCCTCGAAGAACAGCGTCCTTCGCCGCGTCCTCAAGCGAACCTGATGCAATTTGCGTTGCGTGCTTGACGAAAATGTCCGCAAATATCGCCACATCCGCCCCCAACTCTCTTCGATATAAAATCGCTTTTCGCGCCGCCCCCTCTATCACGCCCTGATCGGTCACTGCCGCGCCAACCCACACGTTCACTCGCACGAACTGCGCTCCGCAGACGTGGGCGATAGCGATTGCGGAAAAGGAGTCGTTCCTGAGAACGTTCACGCCGAGCGGAAGATTCACGACATTTTTGACGGCAAGAACTGCGCGAGTCATTGATGAGACGGTGTGAGGCGGCGAGTCTTCCTTGACAAATGGCGCATCGAAAAAGTTCTCGATCATGATTGCATCAGCCCCGCCTGCTTCCAAAGACTTTGCATCCGAAATAGCGCGTTCGATCACTACTTCCAACGTATTTTCAACGTCGCGAGCGCTGCCGGGTAGCGGCAACAAATGTACCATCCCAATGAGCGGCTTTGCGGCCCAAAACTCCGTATTCAATCCCCCATATAGTCTTTTACTCAATCATCGCTCCTAATTCGCAAATCTCGTCCTAACGACGCTCCGGTGAAGCGGAATTGGAAGACTCTTCAGAGCCTTGTTTCCCCTTCGCGTCCCCAGAGCGCTCATTTGCGTCAGGAAGAATTGCCATACGCTTTTCGGTAGATTTTCGTGAGGAGATCAAGAGACACGCGTGCCGCATGACCGTCCAGCAAAGGGCGCCGATTCTCCCGAATCGCTGCATAAAAATCTCGCATTTGCACTTCATGTCCGGTTAGATCGATATCAAAGGGACGTGTTCCGCCGCCTGTTATCGTACCAGGATCGAGCAAGGAAGGAAGTCTGTCTTCTCCCGCGATTCCGAACCGAGTCACTTTTGCATCGTCCAGAAGCGCTGAGCCATTGGTCCCGAATATTTCCAACCGGGTTGGAAGATCCGGCAAACAACAAGTTGAAATCTCTATCGTCCCTCGCGCACCGCTCTCGAACCGCACGACGGCGATACCGAAATCTTCCGATTCAATTGAGTGCGAGAGGGTTGAAAGGCTGGCATACTCCACTTCAGCGACAGGTCCGGCAAACCAGGTCATTAGGTCCAGCGAGTGAATCCCTTGATTGGAGAAGGCGCCGCCATCGAAAGCGCGAGTGCCTCGCCAGTCGTCTTTATCGTAGTACGCCTGACTTCGCCACCACTTCACGGAGACGCTGCAGGAAAGAACGGTTCCCATTTCGCCTGAACAGACGACCTTTTGCACCTCTTGGGCGCCCTTGCTCGCCCTCTTTTGAAAAATACAACCCAG
>JAYVOT010000687.1:0-5129 GCA_043757795.1 Chthonomonadaceae bacterium
AACGTTCTGCAACGGCACAGGCAAAGTATTTCTGTAGGGCGAGAGCAGAGAGATGCTCTCAGTATAACGTTTCTGTTCGTATTGGCATTCGGCAAGCCCGGTGAGAGCCGCCATATCGGTTTCGCCCGCCGCTTCGGCTCGACTGAAGAGGTCTTCAAACTCTCGGGTTGCGGCAGGGTAATCCCGGTTTTGGCGTGCGGTTTTCGCGATGAAGCGAGAAGCGTTCAGGTTGTCGGGCGCGATCTCTTTCGCCTTGTTTGCGGAGGTCATCGCCTCAGCGAATCGCCCCTGACGTTTGAGCGAACGCGCATGAGCGAGATAGAACTCCGGAGCAGGATCCAGAGCGAGAGAGCGCTCAAAAGCCTCGGTCGATTCGGGCCAGTCCCCATTCAAATAATGAGCGCGTCCTAAAAAATGCCACGCGTCTGCGGAGCTATCATCCAGAACGCAGGCGCGTTGCAACGCTTTGAGTGCGAATGAGCGACGATTCGCCTCGATGTCAAGTGTCGTATTCTGCGCCGATTGGCTTTTTGCGTTCGTCTCGCAGAGTTGAACCAGACAAACTCCCGCCTCATAATTCGGCGCGAAGAGTTGAGGATAACGCCTTACCGCCTCTATGAAGTAGCCGGCGGATGAGGGAAGATCGTCCTGCGATCGCGCCGTTTGCCCGGCGGAGAAATTCAGGTAGTACTCCAATTCGGGAGCAGCGGACTTCCGGGCTTGCGCCAGCTTGAATTCATCTAAAGCGACGGAGTAGTTTCCGCCCAGAAAACTATGAACGCCCCGGTAGAAATAAGGAAAGGGGATGTCGCTATCGGTGGCTATAACTCTCCGGCACAGTTCAAGTCGGTCTGCCGCCTCTTTCTCGCTGAGATCGGCAGTGATGAGGCAGAGGCGATCCAATATCTCGAAAACAGGTCTGATCGTCGCAGGTTTAATCTGATTGGACCATCTGCAAATAGTGTCGAAGTAGATGACGAGCGCCGGTTCGTCGTCTCGATTCGTGAGCGCGAACTGCGAGGCGATGAAGTCCAAATCGCCAGGCGAGAGCGGGGCATCATGATTTTCCGCTTCCAACAGAGCCTCTATCGCAGCGGGAGAGTCGCCTCTCAACCGTTCCAGATGTCCAAGCTCAAGCAGGGCTTCCCCGAGCGCCTGTTGAACGTCCGGGCTTTTCGGAGGCATAGAGCGCAAAATATTCAATGCCTCTTGAAAACACGATTTGGACTCGTTCAAGTCGCGCATCGTCAGGAGACGACCCTCGACAATCATCTTCGAGGCTTTACGCAGACGTCCTCCGGCGGTCACGCCGAAGACATCCATCTTGCTCAGCAAGTTTCCTTCGCTCATACTTGTGTTCCCATCCGATATCGCTAAGACGAGTCACTCGGCGGCAGGCGAAAATCAGCCTGCAGCCTTCAGTTTTTCAAGAAGCCGTTGAGCGGGCGAGACTCTCTCCGGAGCCAATCCGAGGTCGAGACTCGTCTCAAGGTCTTCTATCGCTTCCGGAATCTTCCCTGCTTCCCGAAACATCCTTGCGCGCTGATAGCGCAGCTCCGCGTCCTGCGGAACGTTTTGTACTCCTTGCGTCAGAATACGAATCGCATCTTCTTTCGTTCGATAGACTGCGCAAAATCGCGCGTAGTGAAGATAAGTTGCGGCTTCTTGCGAGAACTGCGAGATGAGTTTGCGGTACTTCGCATCGGCTGTGCCGTCTCGATTTCCCAACTTTACTCCCGCGCCGATCTCCTCCAGAGACTTTTCGAGAGAGGATTGAGCCTGGGGAGACGATTCAGTCGAACTTTGCGGTTCCATTGCGTCCGGTTGAGACTTCCATGCGTTGAAGAATGCGCTCGCAAACTCTTCCGCGGATTGATATCTCGACTCAGCGTCGTGCTCCATCACTCGCATAACTACCTTAGCAAGATTCGTGCCTATCGCTTCCGAAAGCAGTCCCTTTTGTATGTGTCGGTGATCTTCGTCCCCGATCTCTTGCGGTGTACGAAAGGGGTGCCTGCCTACTGTGATCTTGAAGAGCGTCACTCCCAACGAAAACAGGTCCGCCCGGTGGTCTATAACAGGATTCTCCCGGCGAACGGCAGGTCGATAAAGGTCCATGCGTATGAGAACTTCCGCCGCCATATAGGGGCGAGTCCCTACAATGGAGCCTTCCCAGAGTCCGTCCGCTTCAATATTTTTCGCTACGCCCCAGTCGGCAACTTTGATCGACTCGTCCGGCAGTCGAACGAGAATGTTGTTCGGTTTTATGTCGCGATGAAACACGCGCTGACGGTGAGCGTGCCCCAGGGCGTCGCAGATCTGTTGGACGGCGCGAACCAGTTTCCCGCGATCTATCGGCTCGTTCCGGCGAGGGTTTCCCGCCAGATAGCTCTCAAGATCGCAACCTTTGACTCTTCCCGTTTCAGGGTGAAATCTTCCGGGCACGAATTCAGTGATGATTCCCAGAAGGTCGCTACCATCTTCGCCGCGGAACCTCTTGATTCCTTTCGGCTGTACGATGTGGGGGTGGGGATTTTGATAGGGGCTGAGTTGAATCAGGTGCTCAATCTCGTCCCAGAGCGAGCGCTCCAGAATTGAGAGGTCAAGTTGATCGTTTGGACGCGGGATTTTGACGGCGAGTCGTCCGCCGTTGATGTTGTCTTCGGCAAGATAGACCACGCCGTAGGAGCCTTCCCCCAATTCATAGAGGAATCTATGTTGAATGTCGTCCAGTGGCTTCATGTCTATGATTTCTTGTGGAACATGGGCACGATTACATTAATGACGTCTTTGAGGGTGATCCAAACAAACAAAACAAGTATGATGGACGCTCCGAACGCATAGGCCGTGAAAACTTCTTTCGCAGTGAGTTTCCGGCGTCCGATTCCTTCGATGGCGAAAAGAAGGAGGTGGCCGCCGTCAAGAAGCGGGATGGGAAGCAGGTTCATGATTCCGAGACCGATGCTGAGCGAGGCTGCAAGAAGAAGAATAGCGGGGACGCCCTGCTTCCTCTCTTGATGGATCACTTCCGAAATCTTGATGATGCCGCCCGAGTCTTGATTCAGTTTTTTTGGTTTGCTGAACGCAGCGATGTTTTGCTGAATGAGGAAAAGGGTAAGCTCAGTGCCGCGCTTCATCGAATCTACAAGCGAATGCTTTACCAGGATATCTGTTCGAGGAGTGATGCCAATCTGCCCTACTGTCTTCTTAACGGTTACCTTGTTTTCAATTTCGTCCATCTCTCCAGTATCAGTGACGAGTGTGAAATTGATTATCTTTCCCTGCCGATTGATAGCAAGATGCAACTCTTTTTTAGGGTTCGCTCGGATTGGAGCGACGAGCTCCCCCCAGTCCGTGATACGCTTGCCATTAATTTCCACAATGCTGTCTCCAGACAAAATGCCGGCTCTCGCGGCAGGTTTTCCTGGAATGGTCATTCCAACCGTATTCGGAAGTTTATCGAGTTGCATGAGCGGCAAACCGGTAGTAACGCCCATCACGCAGAAAATCAAGTAACCGAAGAAAAAGCTCATGAAGGGGCCAGCGGCGATCATGAAGGTCCTTTGATGAAGGGGTTTCTGGTTGAAATCGTTGGGGCTAGGGCGATAGGCGTCAGCGGCGATCACCGACTCGAGATATTTGTGCTCGTCGCTATTGATGCTAGCGCCTGTGAGGAGGTCTTGAATCTGAGCTTTGCCTTCGGGGGTGAGCCGGAAGTCGGTTCCCACCGCGCCTTCCGTGATGACGAGCGTCCGGTCGGAAAGGTTGTTTCTATCAATCTCTTCGAGAGCCGCTTCCGAGAAACCCCGCAATGTCACGGGTTTTCCTGTAGCAAGCGAAGGACGCAACAAGGCGGAACCTACGATGAGATCGTCCGGCTCCATGCCCGCAACTTTGACATAGCCTCCAAGCGGAACCGAGCGAATATTGAACTCCGTGCCTCCCCATTTGCCAAGCCGAATCAGGCGAGGACCGAAAAAGAGCGAAAAGTCCTCCACATTCATCTTGCAGATTTTAGCAGCGATGTAGTGACCTAATTCATGCGCAATGATGAGGGCGCTGAGTACGCCTATGATGTAGAGGGCGGAAACGAACTTATCCATGCTTGCTCTTCTCTCCTGAAATCTGAAACAGTGAATCTTTGCCCTACGCTTATGGGCGTTAAGAAAGAATTTTAAATCTCTTAAAATAGGGAGTCCTGCTCGATTGCCCCGGAACTTTGGGGGATCCCTCATCCCCCAAGCCCCTCTTGCCGCGTTGCGGGCAGAACCTCACCACCGGCCCCCATATGCGTTAACTTAAGCCGCAAGTTATTCTCAAGCGCGCCCCCGGCGCAATTTAAGTGAGACTCCCAATTGGCGGGGCTTCAAAATCCTTAAGTTAACGCATATGCCCTCGGCCCCTCTCCTGGGCTCTCGCTTCGCTCGTTAGGAGAGGGGAGGCAGAGAGTGGAAAAACACTTATCCCCCCAACCCCCTTCTCCCGCGCTGAGGGTAGAAGGGTCGAGATCGGAGGGAACAATTAACGCCAAACCCTATTTGCCAAAGCAATCGAACACTTCGCGTCGCGCCCAGGCATCAGCGTCCAGGATCGCTTCGACGGTTGGGGCGACAGGCGCGTGTTTGTCCATGGTTTTTTCTACCGCTCGCATGATATCCAGGTAGCTGATTTTGCGCTTTAAAAAGAGATCGACTGCGACTTCATTCGCGGCGTTCATAACGGCGCACATCGAACCGCCCTGTTTCACTGCGCGTCGCGCGATGCCCAACGAGGGGAATTTGCCTTCGTCCGGTGATTCAAAAGTCAGGTTGGAGTAGTGGCGCACTTCCATTCTCGGTAGTTTCGTGTCCACTCGCTCAGGGTATACCAGAGAATACTGGATCGGCAGGCGCATATCCGGCAAGCCCAACTGCGCGATAGTCGAGCCGTCTCGAAAACGCACCATTGAGTGGATGATCGATTGCGGGTGAACGACTACCTCAACGTCTTCGATCTCAACGCCGAAAAGCCATTTCGCCTCGATGGTTTCAAGAGCCTTGTTCATCAATGTAGCGGAGTTGATCGTCACAAGTCCGCCCATCGTCCAAGTCGGATGTTTCAAGGCTTGCTCGACCGTGACTCCCGCGAGA
>JAYVOT010000688.1:0-5104 GCA_043757795.1 Chthonomonadaceae bacterium
TCTCGGGGTCTGGTGACGCTCGCAGAACGTTACGAAAGGGTTCGGCAAGCGTGGTGAACCGCCGTATGCGGACCCGCATGTACGGTGGTGTGAGAGGCGGGGGGAGTGATTCCTCCGCCTACTCGATATCTCGGTTGAAAAACTTCCGTCGATTTTTACCATTTATGAAACTCAAAACCGTTCTCCTCTCGTATTGATAGATAGTACATGATCGCGGAGAGAGTTTTCCATACTTAATCCGGCGCTCACATCACAACTGACAAGTATACGAATGTCGTTTCGACGCATTCGCAGATAATCGATTAATAAGAGGAAAGAACACCAATGCAATTCAACAGAGTACAACAAAGAGTCCCGCGCGCTGTGACTTTCTCAGCGTTGTTTGCTATAGCGACAGTGGCTATCGTCGGAATTCGCGGCAACGCGGGGCAACCTCCCGTCAAGTCGCCGCCTGTCAACCCGCCCGCGCAGGCTCTGACCCTCCAAAACTCGTTTGAAGAGATCGCTGATACTTTGCGTCCCTCCGTCGTGTTCATCAAAAGCACGAAAAGCGTAAATGTGCCTGCAGGTTTTCAAGGGATGAGCGACGAGCAAGATCCTCAATCGTCTCCTTTCAACGGTCCGGGAGGCAGGCAATTTAGATTCAATGCTCCGGGCGGAGGGCAGCTCAATGCACCGCCGTCGTTCTCACAAAAACAGAACGCAAGCGGCTCCGGCGTCATTATTCGCGAAGACGGTTATATCCTGACCAATGATCACGTCGTAGAAGGCGCGGATAAAGTGACCGTTCGGTTGCAAGACGGACGCGAGTTCATCGGCAAGGTGAAACGGGACTATCGCAGCGACCTAGCTCTCGTTAAGATAGAAGCGACTGGACTGCCGAAAGTGGAACTCGCCAATTCGGATAAGTTGCACATCGGGCAGTGGGCGATCGCGTTCGGAAGTCCGTTCGGGCTGAAAGACACGATGACAGTCGGAATCGTCTCTTCCCTCCATAGATCGGAAGCGATCGGCGGAAGGATGTATCCTAGCCTGATTCAAACGGACGCGAGCATCAATCCCGGCAACTCAGGCGGTCCGCTCGTAGACATCTATGGGCGCGTCATCGGCATCAACGTAGCGATCGAGTCGCCAAGCGGAACTAACGCGGGAATCGGCTTCACGATTCCTTCCAACACGGCGAAGTATATCGCGGATGAACTCATCGCGAAAGGCTCGATCACTCGCGGCTTTCTCGGTCTGATCCCGGCTGAAGCGACTTACCAGGAGAAAAAAGCGCTTGGAATAGAGCGCGGAGCGATGGTGAAATCCGTGAGTGACGGGACGCCCGCTCAACAAGCCGGCATTCAAGCCGGAGACGTGATTGTTCGCTACAATGATAAAATCGTTGAGGACGACGTAAACTTGCGCGATCTGATCTCTCGAACGGCTCCCAACGAGAGAGTCAATATCGTTGTGAATCGAGACGGCAAAGAGCAGACGATTACAGCGACTCTTGGCGAAGCTCCTGCGATGAAAGTCTCCGCAAACGAGGCTCCTGTTCCGAAAGCGACGACCAACGGCAAATTGGGAATTCGGATCGCGAACGTGGACGATCCCCGCGTGAAGGAGATGTTCAATCTGAATGGCGACCTTAAAGAGGGAGCTGTGATCGTGAACGTTTCACCGGGAAGTCCCGCCGCCGAAGCGGGAATCATACCAGGCGACGTCGTGACCAGACTGAACGGAAAGTCGATCAAGGATGCGGCTCAACTGTCCGAGTCCGCTCGAAACCTGAAAGAGGGATCCTCCGTCTCGGCGATTATCCGGCGAAGTTCTCCGGAAGCGACACAGAGCATTCAGGTTCAAATCAATCTCGAATAAGACGTATTTCAAACCGCGAGGGAGCGGCCTTTCGTTTTCCAGCCCTCCCTCTCACATCCCCTCGAAAGGAGGGATAGTAAAAAATGGCTACGGCAATGACATCAAGCGCAACAGGCGAAGCGATTCCGCAATGGGTTTATGTCTATTCGGATGAACAGTTCGTACTTTGGTGCAAACAACACAAACTTCAGGTCTGCAACTCTGTTCGACCGTTTCCGGAGGATGAGCGCACTGCGATCTTCCGATATGCTCTGCGGCAAAGACTTGTAAGCTAGATAACAATGAAGAATGGGAGAAGCGATCTTAATCGCTTCTCCCATTCTTGTTGCAAGAGTCTCACGCAAATCACCCCTTGTCAAACTCTTTTCCTTGCACTCCAACTTTTTTGCAAGTTTCCCAGACTAGAGAAGCGTTAACGCTTTCGATCTCGCTTTCTGCAACCGAAGACCTTGTATCTGGAAAAATTAAGGCGTAAAAGCGTATGGCAACTGAAGTCATGGGTCAAACAGATAGATTATCGAGCTAAAACATTGAAGTCATTTTAGAATTGCGGCGCCTGACTGCGATATTGCAGGTTCGCCTCTCGCAACGTTCGCGCATAAAGGCGGCGTATCCGTGCTAGTCACCTGTCGATTCCCGAAAGCGTCGAAGAGGTAGGTCGCCGCGATGACGCCCGTGCCCGCCACGATCTGCTGACTCAGGTTGCCCATCGGGTCGAAGGTGTAGAGCAGGGTTCGGGGCGCAGTCGTTCTCGCCAGCAGTCCGTTCGGCCCGAAGGTCGTGACCGATGTCTTGACTCCTGAGTTGTCCTCCTCCAGAACCGGCTTGTCTCCGTCGTAGAGGTAATAGGTTCTGCCGGCGCTCGTCTGTTTCCAGGCGCGCAGACCGTCTGCGCGATACCCGGCTGTCATGATTGAGCCGAAGGAGGTCATCCGGTTCTCGGCGTCCCAGGTCAGCGTGTTCGCCTTGTTGGTCGTCGGGTTTCCGTTTAGGTCGTGCGTAAAAGCGGTGTTCTGGTTGTTTGCATTGTACCCGTTTGTAGCGCCTCGGAAGGTAGTCGGGTTTCCGGCGCTGTCAAAGGCGTTGTTGTTGGTGTAGCCGCCGCCTCTCGAGGAACTCTCCTGCGTCAGTTGGAGCTTCGCGTCGTGCGTGTAGTTTGTCGTGCCGTTGTAGGCGGCGACTATCGGGACGTTCTTAATTAATGGGTTTAATTATTATATGGTTTGTAAATTATAATTAATTTTTTAACAAAACTTGGATTACATCATCAATTGTATCAAATTTAGATGAGTAGCTTGTCGGAAGATTGTTTATTTTTAAATTCACCAGATCTTCAATAGATTCTATATCGCTATTCATCAGTTGAATCCCATTCAAAGAAGCATCCCTAGCATAGTCCATGAGTTTATCTTCTGGGCGCATTTGTTCTGGCTGAATATGTAAGCAAGAAGCAGTTTCTAGCCAAATTTCGATAAATTTGCTTTTTTTGATATTATGCATCTGGTAGTAGTTTGCATATATTGTATCCACGGTCTGAGGGTTCCTAAAGCGTATTCGTTTAACCCTATTGCGTTTTTCCACTAATTGGGTAGACTTGTATGCTAACAAGCCAAATAATGTCAAACCAAGTATTGTTATCATTTTTCCTATTTGATCCAATTTCATTAATCCAATATCCATGCACTTTTTGAATTCCGTTTCTCCATATAGCTAATATAACTGATAGTGAATCTACAATAAAGCAGATGATACCCTGCATTTATTATCGATAACTATCAATTAATAAAAGAATTCAAAAAGTGCAACTTCAATGATGATCTTGTCAGTCAATTAATTTATCTTCATACACCGTTTGAAAACTAAGCACAAAGATAAAAGTTTTGATAGTCAATTTGATTCTGGATTCCCTGAACATTCAGCTAAGCAATGTAGCTCACAGTACCCCAGCCAGAGTCCATATCCTATGAATATCCAAAAAAATACTCGTCCAATCTTTCTCAGTGGTAGCCCAGTTTGTTGCTGGATTATGCTTGGTAGAGTTGTTAATCTTGAACCACCTGGAAGAATGATGATTCTTACGCCGCAAAGTTTGGCTACGCTCTTGGGTATTGGACCTCCAACTAACCCCAATCCACCCTTCCCCCAATTATTCAAAGGATCGTGTTTTTGAATACAAGCGACCATACAATCTAACCAATCTAGTCCGAGTGAGTCGCTCCTACCAATTGGCAGATTGTCAGTGTACTCATATACATTCACTCCGCCCGCCATGACGATCGGGTCGCGGTTCAGGAACGAGCCTGAAGCGGGGTCGTAGTATTGAAGTCCGAGGAGTTGCAAACCGGTCTCAGCTTCTGACCTGTAACCATTCTGACCGCCAAATCCTGAGAATGGATCGCCGCTGGTGTCATTCGTAGCGCGAACGCCGAACGCATCAAAGGTTGATGTCGAAAGAGTGGAACCGCTTCCGTCAAGCCGATGGGAGGCGTTGCCTTGGATGTCGAATGCGTAGAAAGCGCTTGCAGTTGTTCTTGTCGACAACAGTCCGGTATCTGCGACTGTATTGGCGGAGATGACATTGCCGCTACTGTCCAACTGACATACCGGGATGACGCCGCCTGCATACAGTTGATACGTCCGTCCTGAAGCGTTTTGTTTCCAGGCGCGCAGACCGCCCGCCGTATAGCCCGCTGTCATGGTTGACCCAAATGAGGTAAGTCGATTTTCAGCATCGAACGAACTCGTAGCGCCTTTGTAGGTTGTCGGGTTGCCATTGAGGTCGTAGGTATTGGCTGTGTTCTGGTTTTTCGAGTTGAAGGTCTGTGTCACGCCCTTGAAACTGGTCGCGTTCCCAGCGTTGTCGAAACCAAAATTATTGGTATAGCCTCCCAATCGCGTCGAAGCCTCCTGAGTGAGTTGGTCTTTGGAGTTGTAAGTGTAGTTTGTCGTTCCGGAATAACTGGGCGTCGAGGGCAAGTTTGAGATCATTGTCTTGAGGTTGCCGGCTCCGTCGTAGGTCATGCCGCTGAAGTCGGAAAGAGTGGTTGTGTCCAGCTTTGCGTTCAGCAAGCGAGTCACCTGACCGAGACCGTTATAGGTGTAGGTCGTTTTCACCGAGCTAGCGCTTTGTTGAGTCCAGAGTGATCCTCCCCTATTTTCATAGACATCTGGTTTAAGGGTAAACTTTTTTCACGATCTGATTTTTGGTTGCGCTTTGTCAGCATTTCCGTGTTGACAAAGA
>JAYVOT010000689.1:0-5097 GCA_043757795.1 Chthonomonadaceae bacterium
CTAACGGCGCGACTTTGCAAGGAGTGCAACCTTACATCGTGCGTGAGTTCGGCGGAGTGCGAGTCGGGTTCCTTGGCTTGACAGCTCCGCGTTCCGCGAACTACCCGCAGATGAAAGGCTGGAAAATTCTCGATCCGGTAGCGACTGCAAAAACTTGGATTCCCAAAGCGAGAAAAGAGTGCGACGTTCTGATCGCGGTAACGCACATTGGGGTCGATCTCGACAAACAACTCGCCGCGGAAACCACCGGGCTAGACGCGATCGTCGGCGGCGACTCCCACACTTTCCTCTATAAGCTCGAAGAAGTCGCGAACCCGGAGGGGGTCAAAATCCCCATTGTGCAAGACGGCGAGTTCGGCGTCAACCTCGGTCGTTTCGATCTGAATTTCCACAAAAACTCCTCAGGGCATTGGTCGCTTGCGAGCTATAAAGACATTCTCATCCCGGTCTCGGCAAAACTCAAAGAGGCGCCGGACGTGGTTGCGAAACTAGCGCCTTATCGCGCGCCCTACGACAAAGTGATCGGTCGTTTCAATCAAGCGATCGCGGCGACGCCCGAAGAAAGAATAAAACAGACGACGCAACGAATCGTTGATGCAATGCGCTCTCAAACCGGTTCTGACTTCTCGTTCAACAACACCGACAGTCTTTTCGAAGTCTTTCGGCGCGCGGAGGTCACGCTTTACGACGTTCATGCAATCTTGCCATTCAAAAATAATGTCGTTCTCGCCTCGCTGACGGGCGCTGAAATATCTGCGATCCTAATGAAAAACAAAGATGCGGTCGTCTCCGGAGACACGAAAGCGCTCAAGGACAACACCGTTTACAAAGTGGCGCTAGTCGATTACAGCGCGCAGTCAGCATATGGTCTCTCGAATGAGAAAATAGTCGATACCGGCAAAGACGTTCGGGACATGCTTGCGGACTCGTTGCGAGAGGCTTTGTAAAATTAGGCAATTCGCACTGACAGCGCTTTTGTTCCCCGAAAATGAGTTTGCAATCTAAGTTCCGTCAACTCGGGCTATAAATTATGCGGCTCAACGGCTCTTTCGGCGCCGAGCGCCATAGTATCCGGATCAACGGCGTTCCGCCCAATGTCCTTTGACAAGATAAAAAAAGGGCTTCCGACGCTCATGCGTTCGGAAGAATCGGGGTTTCTCTTGCTGGGTACTTTCAGTACCCGGCATATCTGCGTAATTCACTGCGAGGCTCCTACAGTCAAATCCGCTTCATCCGCACAAATGATTCTCTTTGTCATGGCGTCTTCAATTTTCATTGACTTATTCCGCTCTGCAATGCCACAATAAGAGAGTGATTTACAGACAATTCTAAAGCAAGAGCAAGAAACGCTCTTCAGTGTTGAAACGTATTCAGACTTGTCAGTAAACTGCGCTACGGATTTTTCAAAGCGTCAATGCAAACAATGCATAGTACAAGAGAGTTCTTATAGCTCAGCATGAAGCGTGCAAACCTTTGAATTCCGTTGCAGAAATACGGTCTCTACTTCACAAACTCAGTCAGTATTTGCGAATTGTGCGATCCGACCCTATGACCGCGTACGGATCGCATCCATAGTTTTTGGTGGTCACCGGTGCGAAGGAGCCATATGAACATGCACGCTGAACAAGAGACGAAACCTACGTCAATGACTTCTCACGATTCCGTCCCTATCGTCGCACATCAACTTTCAGACGCACTTTCTATAAACCTTTCTCCCTACCAAAACCCGCATTATGCAGACTTTTCCTCCGCCGCGAACTCACCAATGAATTTTTCAGCGAATTCAACATCCGATATAGATCCCGACGATTATGAAGCGGATGGACCGAAAGAGGAGTGCGGCGTATTCGGAATCTACGCCCCGACGGAAGAGGTCGCCAGAGTCACGTTTTTCGGTCTTTTCGCTTTGCAACATCGCGGACAGGAAAGCGCCGGGATTGCAGTATCGGATGGGCGCTCGCTGCACTGCCACAAAGAGCTTGGACTGGTAACTCACGTTTTCGATGAAGCGACGATTCAATCCCTTCAGGGAATAAGCGCGATCGGGCACACCCGATATTCCACTACAGGTCACAACACTCTCTGCAACGCACAGCCTCTCCTCACCTCCTCCAAAAATGGCGACATCGCCCTGGCGCACAACGGCAACTTAGTCAACACGACAGCGCTCAGAAACGAACTCATAGCTGAAGGTTGTATTTTCGAGACTTCAAATGACAGTGAAGTCATCCTGAACATGATCGCTCGCCAACAGACCGACTGCATCGAAGAAGCGGTTCGAAGAACGATGCAACGTTTGGAGGGAGCTTACTCGCTTGTGATTTTGACTCCGGACAAATTGATCGGCGTACGAGATCCTTACGGAGTTCGACCGCTGTGCATCGGGCGAATCAACGGCAGCAAATACGTTCTCGCTTCCGAGTCTTGCGCACTCATTCCCGTGGGCGCAGAGTACATCCGAGAGGTAGAGCCGGGCGAGGTGATCGTAATCGACAGCGAAGGAATGCATGATTTTCAGGCTGTGCCAATGGTACGTCACGCAACTTGCCTGCTGGAGTTCATCTATTTTTCCCGCCCGGACACAATTCTCTACAACAAATCAATGCATCAGGCGAGGAGACGAATGGGGCAGGAGTTGGCGCGCGAGCATCCCGTACCCGGAGCGCACATCGTTGTCCCGATTCCTGACACTGGAATTCCAGGAGCGCTTGGATTTTCAGAAGCTTCTAGAATTCCCTATGGCGAAGGCGTCATAAAAAACCGATATATTCAACGCACCTTTATTCAACCGAACCAACGAATGCGCGATATCGGGGCCAAGATGAAGTATTCGCCCCTGAAAGACTCGCTCGCAGGAAAGAAAGTAGTGATGGTGGACGACTCGATCGTTCGAGGAACCACCACCGGGAAGCTGGTAAAAATGATGTTCGATGCAGGAGCCGTCGAGGTTCATGTTCGCATCACCGCCCCCCCCGTCAAGCACCCCTGTTACTATGGGATCGACATGGCGGACGAAGACCAACTTGTGGCGGCGAAACACTCCATAGAAGAGATTCGCCAGCATATTGGAGCCACTTCCCTGGGCTACCTCTCCCTCGAAGGAGTAGTGAAAGCGATAGGAATGAACAAGGACAAGTTCTGTCGAGCCTGCTTCGACGGCAAATATCCTATCACGATTCCGTTGGAACTGAAGATGAGTAAACTGATAGAAGGCAAAACTGAGTCTTCAAAACAGAGCGTGCAACTTCCTGGAGTTCTTGCGTAATGAATATCGAAAAAGTGACGCTCAGCGGAGACGCCATTGAATTGGCGCCCCTTTCGCAACGCCATGCCGAGGGACTGTTTGAAGCCTCGCAACATCCTGGAATCTGGGACTATATGCCGGTCCCGATGCCTGATCTTGAGGGGACACGAGAAATCATCCGTACCGCCCTCGCAGAGCAGAGACGATTAGTTTCCCTGCCGTTCGCCATCGTTGAAAAAAGTTCCGGTCGCGTGGTCGGTTGCACAAGATATATGAGCATCTGGCATCCGCACCGGCAACTGGAAATAGGATACACATGGCTTACGCCTGACGTCTGGCGAACCAAGATTAATACGGAATGCAAATACCTCTTGTTGCGCCATGCTTTTGAAACGCTTGGGGCGGTTCGAGTGCAACTTAAAACCGATTCCAGAAACTTCCGTTCGCAAACCGCTATTCTGAGATTGGGTGCGACCCGTGAAGGCATCCTGAGAAAGCACATGATTCGCAACGACGGTTTTATTCGAGACACGGTCATGTTCAGCATCATTGAAGCGGAATGGCCCGCAGTCAAAATAAGGCTGGAAAAGTTGTTGGAGCGCCCGGAACGCAAGTGCAAAGAGACGCCCGCAGCAGAGAATCCGACAGGGGAGAACCCAACTGAAAAAATTATTTTATCGGACTTGTGACGTAGGGCTTTAACACGAAGTTCGTACTACATGGCCGTATATCGAAAATAGCTGGCAATTGAAGGGGCGTCCTCCGCACGCATTTGCCGTCTGCAGAACGCTAGTTTTTTGTTGCCGGATTCTTTCAGCAACAGCTCGTCGAGCGTGCCGAAGGCGAGTTTGCATTATGCGTGAAGCTCGACTCTGCGCGGGGACGCAGCCGAAACCGCGGAAAAATTTCGGAACTCTTACGCCATGCGAATTGAAAGCGCTGAACCCGACTCATTGAAAGTTTCGTCTATTGAAGTATCACTCTTCTTTTTCACTCCGCCTGACAATGAGGGACGAATTGAAAAAGACCCTCCAAGGAGATTATGAGATGGCTTCAGTACGAATAAAACCCTCGACAATCGGCATTGCTGCGTTGGCGACCCTTGTCGCAGGCGGTCTGTTCGGGGCGCGGTTCTTTAAAACTAAAAAAGTCAGCACAGCAGAGAGAATGACGGAAGCTCTGCTGAATACCGAAACGCTCAAAAGCGGCTTGACGGCGCTGCCGGATCACTCCGAAAAACTGTTGGCGTCGTGCGCCGACTATTTTGTGATCATGTGTCGGAACGCGGCGGAGGGCGTCGGAATGGCGAACGGGCAGAGCGATCCGCAGGGACACACTCGGTTGCACTCCCACAAATTCACGGGAGCCGTCGCCTCGCTCATCACGGAGTCCATCGCTCCTGAGCAAGTCCTGAGTTACAATGTCCTGATCCCCGGAGTCGGAGAGGTTAGCGGAACGCGTAATGTCGGCGGGATAAGAATATCAGGAATATTTCCGGTCTATTCCACTCCTGAGACGGCGCAAGTTCAACTCGAGGGAGGGTACACCGCTCAGATCGAATCCACCCTGGATGTGACGGACGCGCTCTTGACCGGAAAAGCGAGAATTCAGGGGAGCGTCATGCTTCGCGATAATTTTGGAAATGTCGGGCGACTCAACGTCGCTAGCGACGAGAGCATTACTGGAACAATCACACGGGACTCTAGAATCGTAGGGCGTTTTGAAGGCGACCTTTCAAACAGCTTGCGCTTCACCCCGTACCAAATAGAAGGGTAGGGCTGAGACCAGAGGCGAGCGACGAATCGCTTTCGTCGCTCAATGATCGCATTGCGCCCGGCCTCTCAGCCCGCATT
>JAYVOT010000690.1:0-5084 GCA_043757795.1 Chthonomonadaceae bacterium
GGGGATGAGGGCTTCTCCCGCAACGGGGATTGAGGTTCTCCCAAAAATACTTTTTTCCTTATGCAGGAGTTCTTTTGAATCTCGCGAACATACTATCTATTGCAACTGCTGTATCGGTCAGGTCGCGACGCCCTGAAACAGGCGCTCGCGTTCCGGTTTCGCTCCTTCGAGAAAGAGGCTTCTACAATGGAACGGTCGCTGTTCGGGGTTGTCTGCATCCTGGGCGGGCTTGTCTGGCTGTGCGGGGCGTTGTTGGGGCGCATGTCGCGTTCCGAGGCGAAACCGCCGCCCTCCTCCCTGCCGAAAGGGATATGGGGAGCCGTCGTCGCTCTCCCGATACTCGGCTTTCTGGTCACCCTCCCCGAAAATCCGCCTCTTTTCTCCGCCGGACACGGGCTTGGAACAGGACTGCTCATCGGCGGATTGGCTGCGGCTCTCGCTTATGCCTTCTCCCTGTCTTCCATTGAAGCGAGCGGGTCGGACGAGCCTCCCAACCTTCTGAATGCGGTCGCGTCGCCGATCAGTTTGGGGTTCGCCGTCGCCGTTCTCCCCTCGATCTTCCTCCGAAACGTCGTTGCGGACGCGCTCTCAGGAGTGGCGATAGGCTGGCTGATGACAGCTGTCATCCTCTTCTCCGCGACCTCGCTCTCCCCCGGAAAGACTCACGCGTCCGCGTTGCAACTCAGTCTCGCCCTCACGACGGGGATCGTCTGCCTCTTCGCGGCGTTCATGACGCTTGGGGAGTTGAAAGGCGTGATGGAGCTTGCAGGAAAAGCGGGAGCCGCTTCCATCCACTGGTCGGTTCCCGCGGCGATCTTCTCAATCCTCGCGATTCTCATCCTCTGGGTTTTCGCATTGCCCAAACAGTTCGCCCTTCGACTCCCGCTCCTTCCTACGGCAGTCGGCTACTTTCAGAGCGGCGCTCCCTCTGAGAGCGAAGGCGAGAAGCGAGTCAACCGCCTCGTTCTCGCAACCTCTTCCCTCCTGATTCTCATCGTCGGCAAGATTGTTGCGAGCCGCTTCGCGCTTATCGGAGAGAAACCGACCGTCTCCAAAAACGCCCTTGTCAAAGCGCTATACGGCGTTCTCGGTCACTCCCAACTCCTGCACGTCGTCCTCGTAGGCGTGGTGGTCGGGTTGCTGATTCGTTGGGTTTTTCTGGACGCGACCGACAGAGACGAACCGGGAAACGGGTCTTGCCTCAAGCGCAGTCTCTTCCCCGCCTCCGTCGTCATGATCTCCGGCTCAATGATCGCCTTCCTGCTTCTTGGCGGGTTCGGAATGGCGCTCATGCTCTGCGCCTCGCTTCCGATTTTCCTGGTCTCCATGCCCCTTGAGATCGGAGCGAAGGAAGGGGAAAACACAGTCAAGTCGACGCGCAACCTCCTCTTCGAGAGCTTCACGAGAGTTCTCTTCTTCGGAATTCTCCTCGCCTTCTATCGGTTGTTCTCCGTCCTGCACCTCTCCGACCTGCGCGGCGTCGCGCTCACGGATCAGTACGCGATCTTCTGCGTTTTGCTCGGCGCGATGTTCCCCGGCGCGTTAAGCGTCTGGCGAAACTCCTTCCAGCAGACCTCTTCTTCGACAGGCGTCGCCTCCCCCGGAGAGTCGCTCCGAACGCTCTTGCAACTCGCTCTCGTCGGGGTCGTTCTTCTCGTCGCGCCGGCATTGCTCATGGCGATTCTAGGAATTAAGGCGCTCCTGCCGCTCATAGCGGGGCTTGCGTTCGGCGCGATCGTAGTGGATACCGGCATTCTGACCTGTCTATTGTCGCTCGCGCTTGCCCTCGCGATCACTCAGTTTACCAGTCATATTCTACCGCTGACTGAATTGACTCGCGATAAAAAGTTGGTTTTCGTAGTTCAGGCGGGAGTCGTCGTTGCAGTCCTTTGCCTCGTCAATGAGTTCGTCGGAAGGTCGAAACGCCGCAGTTTCACGCCGAATGCGCCTGCAGACGCGGAAGGAGGCAAGCCATGACGACGCCTTACCTTCCCGCTGCGAATCGAACCGCGCCTATTCGAATCGGGTCTTTGATCGCCTTTGTCGGGGTCGTCGCCGCGTTCGCTTTCACGCTTGCTCGCGAAGCTCCCGTAGGAAGCGTGAGAGGCAAAGTTTTCGCAAAAGAGTCCGACCGGGCGCTAGCGAAGGCGCGCATCGTCGTCTCCCCGATCGTCCCGGACAATTCGGACGAAAAAGCGGAGACTCCTAAAGCGCGCGTGGTCTACTCCAACGCGCAGGGCGAGTTTACGCTCCTGCACGTTCCGGCGGGCGACTACGAACTGAACGCTTCCACTCGCGCCCACTCGGCTGCCAGCTTTCATCTGAGCGTTCAAGAGGGCGGCGCCACTCAAGCTCTTGTGCCGATGACTCGCTCCGAGAGCGAAATGGCTCTCAACACGCACCAGAAAGTCTTTAGCACGGACGAGATTCCGAACTTCGCCGTCACAGGTTACGCCGATTGGAAACTGCCTGCGGGGAGAGACCAAATCAAACTCAGTCTGTGGAAGACGAAGCTTTCGCGAGCGCTGACTTCCGAGAAAGCCTTCGCCGCTTTCAACGCCCTGACAAACGGCTCTGAAAAAGGCGCCAGGATTTCGGAAGACCTTTTTCACCCGGAATCCGGCGAGGCTCCGCAAAAGATTCTTGTGAAAGAACTCCGTATTCAAGACGACCCGGAGGGCTTCTACTATCAGAAAATAGGCTTCGACAAACTCGATCTGCAGAAAACCTCGCCGGGACTCTACCTGTTGAATGCGGAGCACCAATCGCAAAAGCAAAGTTGCTGGTTGCTTGTGACAGACACCGCCCTCGTGATGAAACGAGCAGGCGACAAAACCCTCGTCTTCGCCACCGATTTGAGAACGGGAGTTCCCTTGCCGAAGAGCGAAATAAAGCTCTATCAGGCAGGGAAATCGATTCTCAGGTCGATCACGGACGCCGACGGAGTGGCGGAATTCGCAATTCCTGCAAGCGCTCTCGGCTCGCAAACCGCCTCTCGAAATGAACGCGCATCCGTCATGATCGCCCTGCGCGGAGAGGACGAAGCGGTCTTGCGCTCAGACCTGTACAGCGACGAATCTACCGGAGGCTATGTCGTGCACTCCTACACGGATCGCCCGATCTATCGTCCCGGTCAGAAAATCTCATTCAAATCCATCGTCCGCAAACGTGCGACAAACGTCGCAGACATGCAGTCGAGGTACTCTATCCCGGCGGGGATGCCTGTGCAGGCGGAGTTGCGCGATCCCTCCGGCGAAAAGCTGTTGAGCCTGAACCTCCGCACGAACGAGTTCGGGTCGTTGGCGGGAGAAGCGCAGTTGGGCGCGGAAGCTCCGACAGGCGTCTATGTGCTCAGCATGGAAGTCGGGGGCGAGAAGCGCACCCACGACATAACTATCGCCTCCTACCGAAAGCCGGAGTTCGCCGTTGCCGTCAAGCCGGACAAAACCCGCTATCAGCAGGGCGAAGAGGTCAGCGCCACGATCTCCGCGGAGTACTACTTCGGCGCTCCCGTGGCAGGCGCGAAAGTGAAGTACCGAGTCTACAGTACGCCGGACTCTTTCTCGAACTCCGACGAGAGCGATGAGGGCGACAACTCCTACGTCGAGCGCTCTCATCGAGGGCGAGACGAATACTACGGAGGTCATGTCACCGAAGGCGAAACCCGCCTTGACGCCAACGGCAAAGCGTTCATCAAGTTCAGTTCCGCAAACGAAGATCGCCCGCCCGGCTATGCTCAAGCGGAAAAATACTCTCTCGTAGCCACAGTCATCGAAGGCGAGAATAGAACGGCTGAGGAGACCGGGATCGCGCTTGTGACCCCCGGCGAATTCCGCTTGAGCGTCTCTCCTCTCGGCTACATCGCCATTCCGGGGCAGCCCTCTTCGTTCTTGCTTACCGGGAAGGATTACGACGGCAAGCCGACTCCCAACCTCCCGATTGAGGTGGAAACAGGCTATCAGAGTTACAAAAATTCGGTTATGGAGTTCCACAGAACCGAACTGAAACAGGTCGCGCTTGACGAAACAGGCAGGTATCTTTTCACTTCAACGCCCCCGAAATCTGGCGAATTGATCGTGCGAATCCACGCGAATGATCGGTCGGGACATGCGATTCACGGGCGAGGACAGGTCTACGCAGTGGATGAAGCGGGATCGGACCTTGAGACGGATTACGCAGACCTCGCCGTCCTCACGGACAAGAAACAGTATCTGCCGGGCGACACGGCGCGAGTCCTGATCAATGCGCAACACGTGGGACAGACGGTTCTCTTCACGATAGAAGGCGATACGATCTACTCTCATCAGACGATTCTGATGAACAAACGCAGCTCGATCTTGCACATCCCGATCAAAAAAGAGTACGGTCCCAACATCTTCTTTTCCGCCTGTTATGTCTCTGCAAAGCATCTCGCTCGCAGCGATGTCGGTCTGAATGTCGCTTCCCCCCAACAAAACGTGGCGGTGACGATCACGGAAGAGCGCGGTTCGAGCCTCTCCAAAATTCCCTCTTCCGCCTCGGATTCCGCCCGACTTGGGAAATACGAGCCGGGAGAGAAAGTGAATTACCGCGTTCGGACTGTCGACGCCTCCGGCTTGCCTGTGGCTGCCGAGTTCTCTTTCGGGGTCGTGGATGAGGCGATCTACGCGCTGAAAGAGGACGCTCCGCGCGCCCTGCAAGAAGACTTCTATCCCCGACGCTCCAATCTGGTAAACACGCTTTTCTCGTTCTCCGTGGAGTATCTGGGGGACGCGGACAAGTCCGAACCGAAAATCACCGCTCGAAAGAGGTTCCCTGACACCGCGTTCTGGAACCCCTATTTGCGAACGGATGCCAACGGCGTCGCTCTTGTTTCGCTGACGTTGCCGGACAACCTGACGACTTGGAGAGCGACCGCGACCGCTCACACGAAAGACACGCGAATCGGAAGGACGACGCATAAAATTCTTGTTTCAAAGCCTTTCCTTGTGAGACTCCAGACGCCGCGTTTCCTGACTCAAAAAGATCAGGCGGAGATCTCCGCCTACGTTCACAACGACACAGGCAAAGAGCAGCCGGCGCATCTTCGGATCGCTTTTGAGAAC
>JAYVOT010000691.1:0-5077 GCA_043757795.1 Chthonomonadaceae bacterium
GCCTAAATAGTTGTCGCCGCCATGTCTGATCACGTTCATTTCGCCATCTTTTAGACGGATCAGAGAAACGTCAAAAGTCCCACCACCGAGGTCATAGACGAGATGATAACCCTCGACAGGACTTTCGGAAAGGTATGCAGTCGCCGCCGCGATTGGCTCCTGTAAGAGCGAAACCGCATTCAACCCTGCCATTCGCGCTGCTTCGTTGGTTGCATGACATTGAGGTTGGGAAAACATAGCAGGCACAGTGATCACAACATCTTCGATGTCTTCATTCGTTTTTAATTTGACAGCTGCTTTCAAGGCTTTCAGAACTTCGGATGACAACTCTTCCGGCTTCCATTGTTTGCCATCTGAAAGGGTGATCGTATTTGTCGTGCCCATAAGACGCTTGAACCATCTGGCATTTGCCAATAGCGCTGCAGCGTTTAGAGCATCTGTTCCTACCTTCAGCGAACCTCGTCTATCAATCGCTACAACTGAAGGAATGTAATTGAGGCGCCGGACCGGAATGATTTCCGCGCCTCTGACTGTCATGCGCGAAATGGCGCTATTGGTCGTCCCCAGATCAATCCCGAACTCCACTGTTTCTGACATTTTCAACTCCCTTTTGTGATCACTTCGGCTTCACGGACCAGTATTCCGTTGTACCGAATCTCTGGACTGATGCATTCTGAAATGTGGACATTCTCATCTCCGCCATCGTGTTCTATCACCTTCATAGTGCGGTTAGAATCATATTTTTGCCCTACAATATCGCTTATCACCTCAAAACCAAGGCGTTGAATCCTAGCTTCAACCCTTTCGCAAGCAGAGATGATTTTTGTTCCAGAACCCTCTTTTCTTGCATGCACGCCTATTTTCCAAATGTCAACAAGTAAAATTGTGATGTCTTTAACTGGAATCGGTGGATTGACTGTTTGCTCAATATCTCGTACATTTTCCTCATTCTCCATTTTTAATTCCCTTATTCAATTGGTCAGCCATGAGATTATATTTAGTGATGAGAACGTGATTCTCTGCTCTTTTTTCGTTGAACTTTTCAACCTTCGAATTAAATTCTTTGCGTTTAGACTCGTATGCGCGCACCATCTCATTGTATTCGTCGACCTCTCTTTGACTTGCAGTGTTTGGAGGATTGTCGTCAAGGCGTTTTTTAGAGTCTTCGATTTCTGTACTTTCAGCATCCAAAATCTTATCTTCAACACCGAGTTTTTCTTGAGCTGTCGCAATTTGGTCCTTTAGAACCCCCAACCGCATTTTTAATTCTTCTCTGATTTCACCTTTCATCGAAAGTTGCGGAGCCTCTTCGACTGGCTTTGGCGACGGTTCAATTCTTTTAGACACAGTTGACATAGAATCATTGGATGTATTCTTTTTTGCAGGAAGTCTTCCAGATACTGTGGGAAGGGACGAATCTGGAATTGCTTGAGAGGGTGGCGATTCCTCCGGGGGCGTTAGTTGAAGAGGAGGCGCTTCTTCCGATTTTACAATTGGTGCGGTTAGTTCACCTGTTGTAGAAGTCGCTGGTTCATGAGTTCTTAGTGATAAATATCCAAAAAGAACAAGGGATGAAAGGGCAATTAAGGAGACAAAAAAATGAAATTTCATTCCTTGCGTCCATCTTGTCCTGGCAAAAAATTTCCAATTCCGACTGTCTACTTTTTTTGCCAGATAGCGAGAAATCGGGAAGATTGGGATACCAAATACTGTGAAATAAGTGCTCGAAAACTGTAAATTTGAATCGTGAATATAGGGTGCGTTCCCATATATGCTTATCCCAAATCCATTACGGGTCCAAAGAAAAGGCTCTTTATTGATTTTTTTCAAACCGTAGTGGTCTGATTGACTTTCGCTGTCTTGAAACGGGCTTTCATAATTGTGAACTGAACTCTTCTGTGATGGTTCTGATTTTTGAGCGGCGTTAAGCAAAACTGTGTAAATACCTCTCCACTTCTTTGTGACATCAGTCCACTTCCCAGTGACGGGGTGTCTGGCAGCAATAGTTTCTGAGAGTATCTCCAATTCTGTCACTTCCGAGGGTATTTGAGATGAGATTCCGCCCCTGCCCTGGTCAAGCTCAACTATCAAGTCCTTGATTTCACGTGATAGTCTTTCGCCAATCTCAATCATTGGTTCAAGAGCATTATCTTGCATGTTTTCGTCAGTTGGAGAATTGAGAACAGTCCGCACAATTTCAGTTGCATTGTTGAAATTTTTGTTTCGCCACTCTTCGGTTGAGACAGAAATTACCTTGTTCAGGATATATTGAGCTAATTGGTCTTGAGCCGCAAAAACAGTATTCAAGGCTTCGTCTTCGCTTAAATCATCTTCTCCCTGAATAAGCGATTGTAACCGGGTGTCCATTGCGTCGTTACTATACAGAGAAGACCATTTTTCTAAGCAATCTGAAGCTTCTGTTACCCCTTTCTGTCTTATAAAGCAACACCAAGATAACAAGAATTCCAACTGAAGGATCTCTTCTGGAGGAATAGAGAGTTCTGTGGATACATTAAGGCTATTCAAGTTAGTTAGTGAACTTTCGCTAAGCGGCCACATGATTCTATAGACTGTCCTACGAGTTGGATCATTACTTAAATCCCGGACTAAAACCGAAACGCCTTGAATATCGCCTTTTCCAAACTGATCGTCGTGAACCGAACTCGACTTGATTCCTATCTCCGCCGACTTGGAAGCCTGTTCTGCTTTTCGGCGTAGCTTTTCCTGTGCTATAGATGATCCTACTCCCAACAGTCGAAAAGGATTTTCACTTAAGTATTGATCTCGAAACATAGAGTTTTTACCCTTGAAAGCGTTTCGTAAATTGATGGAAATCTTGAAGGCAAGCTCTTATGATAAAATGGCTTCTCAGGTGCATAGGGGTAAATTGGCTGGCATCCGACGCACGTTAAATTCAATTGTACCACTTAAAGTTAGTTTGCGAAAACAAATTCAATTATCAAGAATTGAGGACAAAATAATTTACGACAATATGCGAGCAGGAAGTGTGACAATAAGCGAGCGGGATTTGGCGTATAATGATTAGAATGAACAGGCAGGAGTAAGGAGGGAATGAACCGATGAAGGATGCGAAGTTGACCAGGAAACAGTTGTTGAGCGCGATTTCTGCGGCGGCGGCGGGAGCGGGGATGAAGGAGGAGCGCTTCCCGTCATATCTGCTCCCCTACAGTATTCGCCCTTCCTATGTCGGTTTTGAGAGATAGTACTGGATGTGAATAACAGTGAGTCAATTACAATTTTAAAGTGTGTCGCAGAGCCTGATCCACTGTGTCCATTGGCATATTGCCTATAACGCGACTTAATGCAGAGTCCAGGATTGTGGCTAGGTTGTCTGTCATTACCACTGAATCAGAAAGAAGTCCAGACTGTTTTCCTGCTTCAGATGAAAGCAGAATTGTTACTCTGCAAGGATGACCGGCTCTAAACATTCGACTTGAAATCATTGCCACAATGACTTGAAATAATCCTGTTTGCAAATCATCAGCTTGAATGACGAGAGCAGGCCTGGGTTTTGCAGTTTGCAAGTTGGAATTTGGGAAGAGTGCAAGCACAACATCTCCCCGCCTAACGTGAAGCTCTCGTTGCGTCGTAGTTGTCATAGATATCCATTTCCGGTGAATTCCAATCTTCAGCAAAAGGAGTTAATTTTTCGCGGAGAGTCGCAGCTTGCATCTCGTCAATGCCATGCGACTTTAGATCAATTTCTTCTGCGCCAGGACCCTTATTTTTGAACTTCCCCAACCCCGCTTTAATTGCATCAATTCTCACGGCTTCGCGATCAACAGCCTCTGTCAATGTTAGCTCGGTTGTAGCCTGAGACGACTCGAATTGGACCGCCTCCTCCATTGGGATGATGAGAATCAGATTTTTTTTCTTATCCAGGGTTATCGCTTTGCGGGAAATCTCCTCCCACGTGCCCTCAATCAATTGGGAATGCGCCATTTTGAAACCTCCGCTCAATTGGGATTTAGTCTATTATTGCATAGTAGAGCAGTGTTTCAGACCCCATATCCCCGTCAAGATGAGTGTATGCTTCCTCGAATTTCGGGATTGTCACACCAATGATGTCCAAGAGGAAGAGAAATAGGCGATAGTGTTTACGTTTGTACACGGCGTCAGGGGAATGTACTGTTATAACCCACAAAGAAATTTCGTGAATTGATAGAAATCTTAAAAGGAAGCGAAAAAGATTAAATGGAGCCCTTTGTCAAGAATGGAGTACAAAATAAATTGTGTCAAAAAGCGAGCAGTAACTATGACAAGAAGCGAGCGGAATTTGTCGTATAATGATAGGAACTAAGAAGCGGGAGCAAGGAGAGAATGAACCGATGAAGGATACGAAGTTGACAAGGAAACAGGTGTTGGGCGGGATTTTGGCGGCGGCGGCGGGAGCGGGGATGAAGGAGGAGCGCGCGATGGCGGAGTCGAAAGAGGGTGAGCCGATCGCTGAGGAGGCGGCAGGGGCGAGTTCGATCACAGTGGAAGACATGATTGCAAGCGAGCGAATCGCGAACATCGAATTCACTCCGGAAGACAGGCTCGAGTCTCTCAAGTCCGTGCAAAACGCGGCGGCAGGCTTCGCAAAACTCAGAAAAACCGAAGTTCCTTATACCGTTGAGTCGAGCGCTTCCTTCGCGCCTATCGCCAGAGCTAAGGGCGGGAAAACGACCGTTCGCGCCGCCGTCAGCCCGGTCAAAGAGAGTTCGTTGAGCGGGCTTTCCGAAGAGTCCGTCGCGTTTCTCTCGGTGCGTGAACTGAGTCATCTCATAAAAACGCGCAAGCTCTCCCCGGTGGAACTCACTCGCATCTACCTTGACCGCTTGAAACGTTATGGAGACAAGCTGCTCTGCCTCGTGACGCTCACGGAGAGCCTGGCTCTAAAGCAGGCGGAACACGCCGAAAAAGAGATCGCTGCAGGGCGCTATCTCGGTCCGTTGCACGGAATCCCCTACGGCTTGAAAGACCTCTTCGCCACGAAAGGCATTCCTACGACGTGGGGCGCTGAGCCTTACAAAAATCAAATTTTCGACTACGATGCGACGGTCGTGAAAAAATT
>JAYVOT010000692.1:0-5073 GCA_043757795.1 Chthonomonadaceae bacterium
AGGACATCCTTTTTAATAGTTTGCGTGGCCAGGGTGAACGCATTTGACTTGGCCCGACGTCGGGTCATACTCGTACGGCTCTTTACCCACCGGACAGGCTCTCAACTGAGCGCCAAGCTCACGAAGTTCGGTCAACGAACCAGGGAATTTTTCTTCAGAATCGGAGGCGTGAGCAGCTGCGATGGAAATTCTGACGCTGTGAATGTTCTCCAAACAGACCGTGTCCCTGGCTCTTTGCATGGGAGAATGCGCTTTCCCATCGTCGATCTTTGAACCGCCCTTCGAGCCAAGATAGACCCCGGTTAGAACGGAAGAAAGAACAACTATAATTACGAGAACCACGAGCATTTCAACGAGCGAAAAGCCTTTTTTCATCGAACTATCCTTCAGTTTTTGCATAGCGCCGAGTCGCGAGCCAAATTTGGCTTTGCGAATCCCTGTGGATTTATGCTTGTGCGGCGTCGGGTTTAATCGTAAAAAGCAGCTGGCCGTATTCTACGGGATGCCCAGCTTCAATGAATGCATCCGTTACAATTCCGCTGACAGGGGACTTGACGTCGCTCTGGATATTCATAGCTTCTATGAAGCAAACAGTCTGGTTCTGTTTAACTTTTGCTCCAAGCGCTATCATCGGTTTGACATTGGTGAAAATTCCTACAAGCGGCGCCTGTATCCGTTCGATAAGTTCTTCCTCATCTTCTTGTTCATCAGCATACGAGCTATCCACGAACTCATTTTGGAATTCAATGCCGCTATTTGGAAAATTCTCCTGAATGGGAGAATGATTGGCAGATCGTTTCAAAGTAATGCAAGAATCGCCCTGCTTTAGGGTCAACTCGCCAATGCAGGAACCGTCTATTAGAGCGACCAGGCGCTCAAGGTCGGAAATCTCCATAAATACCCCGCAACTATATTTTTAGCTTGAAAATGAAGAACTCAAGGGCTTTCTGCGCCCAGGTCATCATCACGAGTGAAAAGCAGACTATGAACATTGTCTCAACGGGAACGTTTCCATTCACTGCGTTGGTAACTGATATTCCAGGACCGGCATTAGGGTTGAAACTAATATGCGCCATCAAAGAATCAACCCCTCTCAACGTCGCCTCCACCAACATAATCATGGCTTGAAACTGCCATATGACTAGGACCGGCACAAGCAACGTAACTGGTCCAGAGAGGAGTTGATACTTCTCTCGTTGATGCTCGTTGTAGATCACGCAACTCAGGCAACGGTTTCTCTTCTGCATTGATGAGAGATGCGGATTCGTTGGAATACGAACGCCATTCGGACCGACACGCGTTGTCATGGTGGCGCGAGTCTTCTCGGAGTTCGCCGTAATGATGTCTCCTATCGGAACGAAACCGCCCGCCGTCGCAGGGGCGGATCCCCCGGCGTTCGTCAGGTTGGAACCTTTAGATCTCTCTTCCGAACCCATTGCCAGAAGCATGACGTTTTCTTCGCACATGCAACCCACTTGTTCTTTCCAACATTTCAATTTTGAAAGGAAAATAGGGCAGTTCGGGCGTAAAGTCTCTCTGCAAAACGGAAGTTGCCAACATGCCGCGAAAGCTCCGATAAGCGCCCTGGGGGCGGTTGTAGATTTTACAACGTCTTTTCCGTACTTGACATTTGCGATGTCTTGACTTCGTGAGTCGACAATTCGGTAGTAGAGTTGTCTAATTACGAGTAGCGCGCCGGGAACGCCAATCATAAATCCAGCCAATTTTAGTTCACCTAATAGCGCTAAGGAGGCTTGCCCTGTTGTCAACTTAGCGGCGTTAGAGGCGAACAAAAAATCGACAATGAATTTCAAGCCGAAAGAGAAAAGCGTTCCAAGTCCGAGAAGTATAAATCCCAACGAACGTTCTTCCCAAAAAAAGAAGAGCGAACAAGCGATCGTAACAAGAAGGCTAATGTTGAGCCAAAAGGATATTTGAGAGATTACAGAGAGGGCATGTGCGCCGGCAGGACCGTTTGCAACGTCGGCAAGTTGTCCTGAGAAAAGACCGAAGAGCAGATACCCTAAAAGGCCGATGGTAGGAAGCAGTGAAGCGTAGAAAATCTTTTGGGCGTATTCTCGCAGTGTCTCTGCAAAAGCGCCGTCTGATCGAAAAGATTGCACAGCGGTTCCTCACTTTTAGGAAAAGAGTTATTGCTTGTTGAACATCATTTTAAGACTTTACTCTTTCAAGATAAGAATGCGTTCGAGTATCAACTTTCACTTTGTCGCCGATATTGACGAAAAATGGGACATTGATGACGGCGCCTGTCTCGAGGGTCGCCGGTTTAGAACCGCCTGATGCCGTATCACCCTTTACTCCCGGGTCCGTGTCCGCGATGGCGAGCTCAACAAAAAAAGGCACTTCAGCTCCGAGGATTTTTCCGTCGTGCTCAATGACGTTGATCTCCATGCCGTCTTTAAGGTATTTGATCGTCTCGCCGAATGTTACGGCTTTTACGCCCACTTGATCGAATGTGACCGGGTGCATCAGAATGTATTCGTCATCAGCTTGATAGAGGTATTGCATAGGATAGCGATCAAGGATCGCTTGTTCGAACTTCTCTCCCGCGTTGAAGGTTCTTTCGATCACTCCGCCGGATTTGAGGTTCTTCAGTTTTGTGCGCATGACAGCGCCGCCTTTGCCAGGCTTGTGATGTTGGAACCAAACGATCGTCCAAATATCACTATTAAAAATGATAGATAGTCCGTTCTTGAAATCGGAAGTATCTACTGTTGCCACGTATCACCCTCCTGAAGCGCGATCTCCGCCGATCAGCGCCTTTTAACTTAAAATTCTTTCCTATGAATAATATTATAGCACAATCTATCTGGCGTTCGCAACGGTTTGCAGAGCCTCTTATTTAGAGTATAATAGGTTCATAATACTCCCATACATCATATCTCCCTAAAAACGTTCCCGCATCCCGAAAAGTGCGAATCATGTTTTGGGAGGGAGCGACCGGAGTTCGAGAAGAGAGACTGCATGTCTGATATAACGGAAGAGTTGACACCGAGCCAGATCGTCGTTGAACTGGACAAATACATCGTGGGGCAAAAGCAGGCGAAACGCGCTGTCGCTGTCGCCCTCCGCAATCGATATCGGCGAAGAATGCTGGGAGCCGATTTGCGCGACGAGGTCATCCCGAAGAATATTTTGATGATCGGACCCACAGGTGTTGGTAAAACAGAGATAGCGCGACGTCTAGCGACTCTCGCCCGCGCCCCATTCGTAAAGGTGGAAGCGACAAAATTCACTGAGGTCGGATATGTCGGCAGAGATGTAGATTCGATGGTGCGAGATCTTGTGCAGGTCTCCATTCGACTTGTCGAAGCGGAAAGAGTTGCGGAGGTTCAGGTCGCTGCCGAGGACAAAGCGGTCAACCGAATCGTTGACATTCTTCAGCCCGTGAAAGCTCCTTCAAAACGCCAAAAAACCGATAACGGCGAGCCTCCCCAAGAGATGGCGAGCGTCATTCGACAGATGTTCGGCACCATGCTTAGAAGCGCGCCAAATCCGGCCCCTCCCATTGCAATTCCGCAGGAAATCGATCCGGACAGCGTGCTACGGGAGGAAGCGCAGGCTGAAGACCAAAAGAAGGATTCCGAGCGAATCGAGCGAATTCGCGAAAGATTGCGATCTCAAGTAAAATTGGGAGTATTGGACGAGCAGGAGATCGAGATCACAGTCGAAGAGAGTCACAATACGCCCTTCATTCAAGCTTTTTCGCCGCAGGGCATGGACGATATGGACATGCAAAGCATGTTGGGGAGTTTTATTCCACGAAAGCACAAGCAGCGAAAAACAACCATCGCTGAAGCGAAAAAACTATTCACGCAAGAGGAAGCGCAGTCACTCATCGACAAAGACGCTCTCAGTCGCGATGCGATTCATCGTGCAGAACAGTCCGGCATCATTTTTATCGACGAAATCGACAAGATCGCCGGAAGTTCGCGAAACGGGGGGGGAGGCGGTCCGGACGTCTCGCGAGAAGGGGTGCAACGAGACCTTCTACCAATCATCGAAGGCTCGACAATCAACACGAAGTTCGGATCCGTTAAGACGGATCACATGCTCTTTATTGCGGCAGGGGCGTTTCATGTCTCGAAACCAGCCGACTTGATCCCCGAGTTGCAAGGCAGATTGCCGATTCGAGTGGAGTTGGAAAACTTGACGGAAGCTGATTTCAAACGCATTCTCACTGAACCCCGAAACGCTCTCACCAGACAGTACGTGGCTCTGCTCGCGACCGAAGGGGTCTCAATCGAGTTCTCTGAAAGCTCAATCGACGAAATTGCAAAAGTGGCTGCCGAGGTGAATCGGCGAACGGAAAATATCGGCGCAAGACGATTGCACACCGTGCTTGAACGCCTGCTCGAGGAGGTGTCTTTTGACGCGCCGGATCTTGAAAACAAGTACATTTGCATTGATGCGGAGTACGTTCGCACAAAGCTCGAAGACATCGTGCGAGACGAAGATATGAGCAGATATATTTTATAGGCGACTTTAAATCATCGCAAATGAAATCAGCGAACGTTATTTTGTTTTTACTGTGAAATAGAGAATCCGAGGATATTTTTTGACCCCTGATAAATGGAGAGTAGTGGGACTGATACTGCTTGCCACGCTTGCCGTGTCTGTGGGGGAAGCCCTCCTGGCGAAGGGAATGAAGCAGTCCAATGAGGCGTCATCTGAACTATTCTCTCAATTTAGAGCGGTTTTGAATCCTTTTGTGATTTTTGGAACGCTATTTATGGCGGCGTATTTCGGGCTATACATGCTCGCTTTGAAGTGGGCCGATTTGAGTTTCGTTTTGCCCTTTACAGCCGTATCCTACCTGCTTGGAGCGGTTCTTGCGAAATATTTTCTGCATGAGACGGTGACTCCATCCCGGTGGATAGGAGCGCTCATTATCACGTTGGGCGTCGTCGTAGTCGGATTTGGCGAGGGCGGCGCTTCCAAGTGACACTTCATTCACTTCTCAGCGTTTTTCGGTTATTGATTGGCTTATGCCTGTGCGCTTCCGTCCTCTACACCGGCTTGACTGTTTGGGCGGCGCTTAAATGGCGTCAA
>JAYVOT010000693.1:0-5053 GCA_043757795.1 Chthonomonadaceae bacterium
CCAGTATGAACGAACTCTCCCGGCATTTCTGGCTCGACGATGAGTTTCTACCCTACGAGATCAAGCCGGGTGTGGAGACCCGTCTGGAACATGTGGTGAAAAACGCCAATCCGACGCTGATCTTCGCCCGCGACACTTACAGCATCGTGACGCCTGGGAGAAAAGACTCGTGGGAAGTGAACCCGGAATTGCCAGTGAGCGAAGTTCTCGAAAATCTGCATACTTCTGGTAAAATCGGAGAAGTATGTTGTTATAATATGCTAGACTTCAGAAACAGAATACTCAGGTTAGATGTCAGACTGTGCGAACAGGGCGCGCTTCCAACAAACGGAATGATTCGGAAGCCCGATCTGCGCAAACGCGACACTTCCGCCGATAGTAATGCCGGGTCGAATGCCCTTTTGAAAGTGCGGCTGAAAACAGACGCTCAGCGGAGCGGTTGGGTGTTGGCGCTGACTCTGGCGATAGTAGGATTTGGAATAGGCTTTCTGATTAGGAGACTGGGTTTCTAGATTTTGGAGAAAGTCAAACAAGCGCCTTGCCGGGATGAGCGTGCGAAAGTGGCGAGGCAATAGTTCTAAGTACATTTGAAGATTTAAGGGAAAGTCCTGGAGGTGCTCCAATGAAGTCATTCAATAAGTTTATAGCATTATGCTTGACGATCTGCCTGCTGATGGGCGGAATTTCTTCGATTGCCGGAGCTGATCTCTATGTACTACTAGTTGGCATTGGCAAATATGAAAACAATATCACTCCCCTTCCGTATAATATCTTCGATGTTAAGGGATTTAAAGATACTTTTTTGGAGAACGTAGGTGTTCCGCCTGATAAAATGTTCGTTATGACCACAGAATCGAAAAGAGATGACTCGAATTATCCTTCGACGGATCATGTTATCCTCATGCTGCATAAACTATCGCGCTTGATGAAAAAAGAAGACACTCTTTTTGTGTATTTTTCAGGACACGGCATTGTCTCTAATCAGGTGCAATATTTGCTATGCGCAGATGCCAATCCAGAGGTCTGGGAAAGATCTCTGAGCCTCACACAATTGAATAAGGAACTCAACTATGTAAATGCGTTCCAGAAAATCGTCATCTTAGACGCCTGTCGGAATGACCCAAATGGCGAGAATAATGCCACAACAAAAGATATCAACCCAACACTTGACAAAGGACTCACTGCGGAAGCTAATCGTATCACTTCAGAAGTCGTTGCGGGAAGCACATTAAATATAATTTTTGCCTGTTCTGCGGGGCAAAAAGCTAGGGTGTTCAGCCCTGGAGGACCTAAAAATAGCGTTTTTTCTTTTTACATGATCGAAGGGTTGCGCGGTAACGCGCTGAGAGATGGCACTCAATTGACGCTCCCAGACCTATATAGATATACTGTGGACAAAGTCCGAAAATGGGTTGAGAAGGAAAATGAGACAAAACCGAAAGATCAGTACATAAAGCAACAACCATTGAACCTTGGAGCGGAAAGCATACCAGTGGTAATCGCTGAACATTTACACCGTGTCCAACCCGCTAAACTGGAATTGACTGGGCTTGATAAGGATGTAAAAGTTGAGATCGCTCTGGAAAAATACAACTCCGAAACTAAGAAGGTGGAACTAGAGAAAGACTCGGAACCTGGAACTCTGACTCTGCCGCGTCCCGGCTTCAAACCGCAAACTCAAACCATGACATGCAAGGTGGAGCTAGGGAAAGACTCGGTACCCGGAACTGTGACTCTGCGGCGTCCCGGCTTCAAAGAGCAAATTAAACCGGTGACATTTAAGAGCGATTCCACAACTACGGTATCGGCATCGAAATGGGAAGTCGATACTAGCCGCCGCATTCGTTTTGTGTTTCCCACCACTCCTAAAGGCGCCCGTTGGGATGAGATGACCTTCGGTTCGGAAGTTTTCAGTCTGGAAAATGACAAGAATGATCATCCAATTCATGGCAAGAAGATAGGTGTGCGGACAGTGAACCTGTTTCTGCTCGAAAGCGAAGTGATCGATTTCAGCATCGGAATCGTAAACTCAGACGGGAAAAAACTTGACTTAAAACATGCGACTTTAACGGGCGGAAACACTTATCAGGTAAAAATAGGAGAGAATTCTCTAACTGTGTCACGGGAAGAACCGTTGACATTGCAATGGCCTGCCAATCTGGATGTAGTAACGTTCGTAGTCCCTTCCGGTTCGGATTATCAGGTGAGCCACCCAAACAAAACAGTAGTGATCAAGGTGGGCGGCGAGCCTCAAATTGGGTATCCCGGTAGCGCATACATAAGTCTACCTATTGGACTGGATGAAAAGAAAACTTTCTGGTTGCTCTATTCATCCGCTGGCGGAACAGTAAAACGTAAAACTATCGATGTCACTCAGGGGAATATCAATGAAAAGCGAAAAATTAAAAGTGCACACCCGCTCTCTTTGCCTATCACAGACGATAACACCGAAGCTACTTTAGACGTTGGCGATCTGCCGCCAGGAGCTAGCGCCACGGTGCAATTCAATGGCGCAACCTATATGCTTACAAGAGAGAGCAAGGATACTCAGAAAATTCCTATGGAGTCGTACACTGCCAATGCAACCGTGACGTTTCAGTCTCCAGAATACGATGACAAGCCACACAATGTTAAGTTGACGGCAGGGGAACCATCCTATTTGAAATCGGCATTATCCGCCGCGCGTCTAAAAGAGCAAACGGTGGAAATTGTCGGAAAAGGTGCGGATGGAGCGAAAATTGATCTGAAGATCCAAAGTAGAGACAGCGCCACGAAGTTGGACATGCCAACGGATAATTCTATCAAAGCCAAAATTGGATCAAAAGCCAGCCTTGTGCTATTTAGTCCGGGATACTACCTGATGAACTACGATCTCACGATATCGGCAGATAAAAAGCAGGTAGTGGTGGAAATGGAGCGACACAAACTTACAACGGAGGGTCGGGTCAAAAGAAATCTCCTTGATGGGGCGGATATGATCTATATTCCCTCCGGTTCTTACAAAGTTGGCGCTGTCAAGAACGACAAAACTCATGAACTTGAGATGCACAACACTGCCTCTGGCGGCTTCTGGATTTATGCACATCCTGTCACCTTCGGTCAGTACAACGCATACTTGGCTACTAAGACTCCTGATGGTGAATATGTTCGTGTTAACGACCAATATCCGATCACAAATATTACTTATGAACAAGCTCAAGCTTACGCCAATTATGCAAAAGGCGACCTGCCCAGCGAAACTGAGTGGGAAATCTCTGTACGCGGCTCGAATAATGGAGATTATCCCTGGGGAGATGATTGGAAGATTGCTAAAGATTGGCGATATAACGCCGGTAAAAATGCAAGCGTAGGTAGCAACCGTAACAATCACAGTTCCTTCGGGGTATGCGACATCTGGGGGCTAGTGCGAGAGTGGACGAAGACTTCCGAGGGACCGAAGATGATTCGGGGCAGTTCTTTCGATATAAAGAACGATCAAAAAAAATCGCGCTCCACCTGGCGTAGCATCGAAGATGCAGGAAAATCGGATAATGAGGGCTTCAAGGACGTTGGATTCCGCATCATCGTACGCAGCGCACCCTAGCAAAGACAAGTTTTAGTTCTTTGCTGACAACAGAAAGAAAGGATCGATGCGAACTCGGACTGGAGACATCTCCAAGCCCGGAATCGCATCGATCCTTTCAGATTCTATCAGACCTACCCTAGTAGCTCGCCCGGTTTGAACCAGAGCGCCATCTCGTCCGTCGCCGCTTCCGGGGAGTCCGAGCCGTGAACCAGGTTGTTGATCATGGAGCAGGTGAAGTCGCCGCGAATTGTGCCGGGAAGCGCCTCGGTAGGCTTTGCCGCGCCGATCATCGTGCGCGTCAGCTTGATCGCGTCCATCCCTTCCCAACCATCGCCACCTCCGGTCCGGAAGTGATGAAAGTCACGAGTTCGCCAAAGAAGGGCCTCTCCTTGTGCACCGCGTAGTGCGCTTCGGCGGTATCGCGAGTCGGGGTCAGCATTTTCAGCCCGACCAGTTTCAGACCCCGGGTCTCAAATCGTCGAATGATCTCCCCTGCAAGTCGTCTTTCGACCCCGTCCGGTTTGACCATGATGTAAGTTCGCTCCAATTTTATCTCTTGTGCTTAAGCGTTGATTATTCTCCGTTGGGGGTTCATTTTTCACTTCACTTCGATGATTTCGCCCACTGTTTTGAGGCTCGAGCGAAGCGCATCTGCGTCTCCCACGACGACAATGGCGAGGTTGTCTGTCTGCAACAAGCTTTGTGCTTTACGTTGAACATCTATCGAGCAAACAGCTAGAATTTTATCCCGTTAGGATTCGAGCCAATCGTGGGCGAGGTTTAACTGCTCAACATTGAAGAGGTAGGTCGTTGCAGTCGCTTGCGAAGTCAGTCCGATCACGAAATTTCCAGCCAGATTGTTTTTGATCGCCTCGAGTTCTGTTGCTTCCGGTTGTTGCTCGCTCATTTTCTGCATCTGAGCGAGCATCTCCTTCAGGGCGTCGGCGGTCACGGCAGTTCTGGTTTGAGCGGAGGCGATAAAACTCCCGGTGGGGGCGTTCGCTGTCAACCGACTGCTGACCGAGTAGGCGTAGCCCTTCTGTTCGCGCACGGAATTGAAAAGGCGGAAGCTTGAGTTGCCCCCCAGAATATGATTTTTGACTTAAAGTGGGTAACAGGCGGGTCGTAGCGTCTGAGCATTGTTTTGCTGATTAAAATATTCTATTGGACAGAGCCTGGACGCGATATATTAACGGCAGTTAATTCTTTCGAATTAGCCTACCATCAAAGTTGCTAGTTCTTCCTTATAAAGTGCGATTACCCTGCAGGGCAATCGCACTTCAACTTCTTGAGGTTGCAACGAGTGAACTTGCATAAGATGGCTGTAATCCTGCCATGAACCGTCGCATTCTCAAGCTTTTCTTGTTGTCCGTGTCTTGACGCAACACATTCAACGCCAATTTACGCATCAATGCCAAGTTTTCAGGAGCATGATCCTTCCTAGTTCTGCATCGATCTTCGTCAAAAACGACATCCGGAACCCAATGA
>JAYVOT010000694.1:0-5053 GCA_043757795.1 Chthonomonadaceae bacterium
ATTCGAGTTCGTTCGATAGGCGCCTTTTAAAGCAAAACTGCTCCAAAATTAGTTCACCCTTCTTTCCCTGAAAGAAGGGTGAACTTTGCTATATCCAACCAAAAGACGATCAAACTACGGCGCGCCTGCAACGGAAAGATTAGTGAAAGCCTTATGGATTGGAACAAAGAGCTTACTGATGAAGATCGTGACGCGCTAAGTGAGAGTCTCGCGAATAGGGTAGTGAAGTATAAAATGCAGGTTCCAGCGATTCTAGCGTTGGAGATGCATCGTCCTTTTTCGTTTCTCGCAGGGCAGTCCATGCTTCTTGGATCGGGCTTTCTTGCTCCTATTTTCGGAGCTGAAAATCTGCAACGATGCGCGAAGTTGCTTGAAAAACGGGAGAATATGGATCGCCTTCTTCTCAAAATAGAACAGACGAAGGAATCGTAATCTTAGATATTTTGAAAATCAAGTTGAATCGACCTTACTGGAACACCCCGGAGGAGAATATTAATTATGGCTGTGTTGACGTCTGAACGGATCGCAACTTTTCAACGAGAAGGCTATCTCGTCTTTGAAAATTTCTTCACTGAAGAAGAACGTCTGGGTTGCAAAAAAGACATCGACCTTGTTGAAAAGGAGCGAAAAGCGGGGATCAATCCGTCTTCGCTCGTCGGCTATCCTCACCTCGGGCCGCTCATCTGCAATGAGAGAATCTTGCAGATAGTCGAAGACCTGATGGGAGCCGATTTCACATTCAACCACCTGCATGCGACAAGACAGGATGCGGGCGCGCACGGAGTCAACTGGCATCAGGATTATGAGCAAATTCCCCAATCGGATCGAACTTACTTGATGACGCACCTTTTTTACTATTTTGACGGACTGAACGGCGAGGTTGGGGATCTGCTCGTTCTTCCCCGAAGTCAATCCCAAGTCGTGAGCAACTCCGCCCTGTGGATGTTGCAGACCATTGACCTCCCCGGCTCCGTAACCATCGACAGCTTGCCTCCCGGCTCAATGGTTCTTGTCAATTCCGCCTTATGGCACGCTCGCCGACCAAAGCCGGGCGGCGAGAATCATCCGCGATATTTTGTCGACGCCTCCTATTGTCAGAACGGAATTCTATGGCCCTCCTACGGCGTTTCAAACTGGCGAGAAATTCTTGCGGAAGGCAGGGCGCTAGGACTTGACGGACATGGAAAATACCCCGCTCTGATGGATGAAACGCGATTCTTCGATTCGCAAGAAGCGCATAAACTCCTCAGGAAAATCCCCGGCAGCCTGGTTGTAAATCTCAAGGATTGGAAAGAGTAGATCAATATCACGATGACACAACAGCGAATTCTAGTCACTGGAGCTTCCGGCAAAGTGGGACAACAGTTCTTGAAGCGTTTTTTTGCCGAACCGCGCTTCAACAACTTCATCGTTCGGGCGCTTTGCCACAATCGCGTCTTGCCGACGCGCGAGCGCCTTGAAATTTGTAAAGGAAGCATCGCGAATCGGGAGGATGTTCGGCGTGCGATGGAAGACGTAACCCACGTTCTGCACCTTGCGACTTGTAAGGAGACGCCGGACGAGATTATGGATGTTGCGATCAAGGGGATGTTCTGGTTGCTTGAGGAGTGTCGAGTCAGCCCGAGCTTCAAGCAATTCATCTTGATCGGCGGGGACGCCGGGATGGGACATTTCTTCTACCGATTTCCGGCGCCCGTCACAGAACTTCAGAAGCACTCCGCTTATCCCGGATGCTACGCCCTGTCGAAAGTTTTGGAAGAGGTGATGCTGGAGCAGAGCTATGTTCAATACGGATTGAACGGATGTTGCCTTCGAGCGCCCTGGATTATGGAAAAAGATGATTTTAGATATACTTTGAGTTTTGGCGACGACGCTTTCGGAGGACCTCGCGGAATCGATCTAGTGGACGCTAAGCGCGCAGAAGAGTATCATAAAACTCAGACTGTCCCGGTTCTCTGCGATGCCGACGGAGAACCGCTTCAGCGCAACTTCGTTCATGTTGAAGACCTCATCGGCTCGATGGCGCTAGCCATCGACCATCCGCAAGCGAAACAACAGACCTTCAATATCTGCATGGACATTCCGGTGCAGTATCGCGAGGTTGCAGACTACCTGAAAAAGACTCGCGACTTGCCGTCCGTTGACATCTCCACCGAGTTTCAATCCACCTGGCTCGACAATTCTAAAGCGAAGTTCCTGCTTGGTTGGCGTCCAAAATACGACCTCGAAAAACTAATCGACTCTGCCTGGAATTTTCAACGCTCTCCCGATGACCCCCGAATCGTCTGGTATCCTGGTTAAGAATGGGCCGTGACACGTTGCCTCAAGTTTGCCGTCCGTAGGAAAATGAAACACGGCGAATGTCAAACTTGAACCCGCAGCAATATTTCAAGAGCCGTGCAGTTTGAATTTGAAAGGATTTCCATGAAAAAACTATTGGTTTTTGTCGCTTTGATGTTTTGTATGGGTAAGTTTGCTCTGGCTTCAACGCCAACCGGGTTTCTGGATAAGACGATGAAAGTCGGCGACAACCTGTGCAAATACGTGGTGTATGTGCCAGCCGATTTCAACCCGAAGGAGAAGTTGCCTGTGATCCTCTTCCTGCACGGGTCTGGCGAGCGCGGCGCAGATGGATTGAAACAGTCCGAAGTCGGAATCGGCAGGGCGATTCGATTTAATCCGGAGCGTTATCACGCTCTTGTGGTTATTCCGCAGTGCCTGGAAGGAAAATTTTGGGCGGATGAAATGGCTGATTTCGCATTGAAAGCCCTCGACAAAACGGTCAAAGACTACAAAGGCGACAAGAATCGACTGTATTTGACCGGACTCTCAATGGGGGGATTTGGAAGTTGGGGAATCGCGTCAAAACACCCGGAGATGTTTGCAGCGGTAGTGATATGTTGCGGAGGAGGAGACCCGGAGAAGATGGCTCCCGAACTGAAAAATCTGCCTATCTGGGTGTTTCACGGCTCTTCAGACGGCGCAGTCAACGTGGAACAGTCCCGAAAAATGGTAAAAGCTATTAAAGAGGCCGGTAGCTCTCTCATCAAATATACGGAATATGAGGGCGTCGATCATAACTGTTGGGACAGAGCCTATGGCGACAAAGAGATGACGGATTGGCTGTTCGCGCAAGCTAGAGAGCGGAAGTAGCATAGTTGCCGAACCTTGATTCAACGAATTAAATGGTTGAGTAAGATTATTTATTCGAGAGTAGTTCTGTTTTTGTCCGAACCATGATGCCCATGATTAAAGGATTTGCATGATTCTGATGCGGGAGTAAAACTGTTTGGTACTGAAGGGATTGTCCCGCTCGCACTTTACTTTCATCGTCGCCCCCAAGCTTCCAACAGCAAATCATTCTAATCCAATAATCATGGGTATCATCGTTCGGACAACTGAGCTGGCCCGCCTGAGGTCAAAAGTTATCCGTTCACTGAAACGCAACTACGTCATGTACGCGCGGTATAATAGACTTAGTAAACTTCATGAATCCATTGTCTGGAAGATTAGGGAACGACATGAGCGATCTTGTGAGACGCGGCGACGACCCGATAGCGCCGCTCATACTCTACGCAAACAGAATTGAAGAGATACAACTCGCCTGCAACCCGGACGATCCGTTGAAGCCGAGCGACCCGCGTCGCGCCGACCTCAATAAGCTCCGCAACGTGAAGCCGATTCAACTTCGCAACTGCCTGTCGCGAAACCCGGACCCAACCAGAAAGAAACACTGTCTCCTTGCCGGACATCGCGGTTCCGGGAAGTCCACGGAATTGCTGTCTCTTCAAGAGTGGGCGAGCGAGCAAGGTTGGTTGCCGATAAGAACGGAAGTGAACGCGCGGTTCGGAACTGTAGAGATTGTTTTCAGCGACATTTACCTGTTAGCGATCACAGTCGTTTCCATCGCTCTGGACGCCGAAGGATTCAAACTAAACCCGTCGCTTCAAAAGCAGTTTCTTGAATGGTTTGCCGAAAAGACCCAGCTGGACGAAGGCAAAGTGAAGTCGGAGATCTCCTTAGAGATGGGCGCTGAATTGAAGTCCGCGATTCCGCTCATAGGCGGCTTTTTCGGCAAATTTCTTGCTAGCATCAAAGGTTCTTCCGAACATGCGATCTCCGTCCGCACCGCCATTCAGAACTTCCCGGACCAATTGATTGACCGGGCGACGGATTTTCTAGACGCCGCAAACGAAGCCGTGAAGCAAAAATACCCTCGCGGAATTCTGCTGATGTTCGATAATCTGGATCGATATGAGCCGGAAGTCGTAGACCGCCTTCTTGTAACGAATCGAGACCAGATCAAACGACTTGCTTGCGACACTATTTTCACCTACAATATCGCTCTGGACTATCGCAATATTTCCGGAGACCTCGGCAGCTTGTACGACGCTCGTTTTACGATCCCTACCCTGGCAATGAGAGATCGAAATAGTCACTGGGGAGCGACTGTAGGAGGCAGCGAGTTCAAAGAGGACGTGATCAACGCGATAAGAGAGATGATGGGGCGGCGATTGAATATCCCTGTTCTTTTTGAAAGAACGGAGTACGCTGACTTGCTGATCAAGATGAGCGGCGGCAGCATTCGAGATATGATGAGGCTTTTCAACGCGGCGGCGCTCTATGCCGAAGGTGACACTATCACTTCTGGAAATGTTCAGGACGCCATTCAAGAACGACGAAAAGACTACGTCAAGCGTCTTCTCGGCAGTTCTAAAGATTATGGCTTGCTGGTCTCAGTTGCAAAACGTCAACCTCTTGATGCGGATAAAGCGGACACGGACCGGATTCAGAAACTGCTTTTTAGCAGACATCTTCTTGAGTACGAATCCGAGGGCGAAAACTTCTATGACATCAACCCTATTCTGCTGGAAGACAGGGAGTTCCAACGTGTCTACAAGTGCAGTTGAGTCTCAAATATCGGATATTGCCACGCTGGACGAAAGCGGAGAAAAAAACTATCAGCGACTCACCCGCTTGATTTTTCGCGGGAGAGGACGCTTTACTCTGGCTGTCATTGAAAGTGATTTCTCTTTTGCGCAGTCGGAAAGAA
>JAYVOT010000695.1:0-5045 GCA_043757795.1 Chthonomonadaceae bacterium
GGGCGACGCCTCCTATGCCGGCAAAACCGAAGAGATCATGGGGCGGTGGCTTGAGGCGAAAGGCGGGCGTCAGGACCTCGTCATTGCGACAAAGGTTCGAGGGCGAATGTGGGAAGGTCCCAATGGCGAAGGGCTTTCTAGACAGCGCGTCATTCGCGCATGCGAAGACTCACTAAGGCGCTTGCGGACGGACTATATCGATCTCTATCAGTGCCATTGGGCGGACATGAACACGCCTATCGATGAGACTCTGAGCGCAATGGACGATTTGGTGCGTGCCGGGAAGGTGAGATACGTCGGCGCGTCGAACTATCCTGCATGGCGCCTGATGGAGGCTCTCTGGAATTCGGACAAGCAAGGGCTGTCGCGTTTTGACTGTTGTCAGCCTGAATACTCCCTCATGGAGAGATCGCTCTTCGAGTACGAGGCGATGCCGCTCTGCAAACATTATCAGATCGGCGTAATTCCCTATTCGCCACTTGCAGGCGGATTTCTGACCGGGAAATACCGGAAAGATTCTCCGCATCCTGAGAGCGTTCGCGCCGGCGGAAACATCGGCAAATATGGGAACGACGCGGGCTGGGCAGTGATTGAAGCGCTCGACGCGATCGCAAAAGCGCACGGAAAGACGGTCGCGCAAACTGCTCTCGCGTGGATGCTGACGAACCCTGTCATCACGGCTCCTATTATCGGAGCGAACACAGTCGCGCAGTTGAACGACCTTCTGGGAACCGTCGGATATCGCCTCTCGGCGGCAGAGATGAAAAATTTGAACGACCTGACGAATTATCCGAAGAACGGGCGCCCGATCTGGGATTAACGGGAATGAACCCAAACGCAACATGATCCGATTCAAGACCAAGCAGACTCTTGCGATTGAAGCGACGCATTGGGCGCAACCCGACTGGGCCTGGAATGGCATTCCGCTTGATTCGCCGGGGACGGAGATCGTAAGTCTCGACGATTCGCTCGCGATTTTGTACGGACTTTTGGACTTGATCGACGACAACGATTCGACAGCAGTAGGGTACGCGGCGCATGTCGCGCACTTTTGCGTTGTCAATCAGATTCCGGGAAGCGGGTGGAGCGACCGCTTCAATGCGAGAACTGGCGAAGTTCTGGGCGAAAAGGTCACCTATTCGCCGCTAGAACTGATGCGCCGTTTAACTGGAATTATAAAGACTTCCGAATTCGATCACGTCTTTCGGCGGGTCGAGAATCAGCAGGCGAAAAAGGCAGGAGGCGAAGTCTGAGCGAAAATTAGTTATTTCGCGATACCACCCAAAACCTGTCCGCCATTCTATAATACTCATACTCACACCACTCATGCCTTTAAAAGGAGTTGTATTCATGCAACAAGATGATCTGATCGTTCGTCTGCGAGAAGAGTCGCAGGCAAAAGAACTCTCTCGTAGAGATTTCATGCGAGCGCTTTCAATTTCCGCCGCCGCCGCCCCGGGATTTGTAACTGCCGGACTCACCGGTTTCGCTCTCACCGGCTCTCAGCGTGCGGAAGCTGCTGAAGCGATGGTCGCCGCGATCGGCAAACTGCCGAAGGTCAAATACGGCGCACGTCACGGCAAAATGATGGTGGCTCCGGTCTGTTTCTCCTCCGACTGGCAAAAAGATCTGTTCGCGCCCGCGATGGAACTTGGCGTCAACTTCGTCCACAAAGCAGGCTATTGGGGCGGCGGAGTTCCTGAAGAGTTCAAAAATATCAAGCGCGAGTCTTTCTACTGCGACACGACTGTGGACACGACGTCCCCAGGTCATAATGCAGACGACGAAGAAGGGGCTTATCGACAAGTTACGAACGAACTCAATGCGACCGGATTGAAGTATTTCGATGTCTATCGCGCCCACTACGGATGGCACGGAGCGAAGGCTTTCAACAAGGGCGACAACGCCTCCTATCGCGCTTTCACTCGCTTGAAAAAAGAGGGCAAGGTCAAGTACTTCGGCGTTTCGCAACATCCTTACACGGACGCGGACGGGTCTCGCGAGATGCGCGAAGACAAGTATGCCGAAATCATCGAAGCGGAAATCGCCTCCGGGCTTGTGGATTCGATGCAAGTCTGGTTCAGCTACGGCTATTCAAAAGAGACGATGGACCTGTTCGCCAGGGCGAGCAAATCCGGCATCGCGATGTGCGCCATGAAGATCAATCAACACGGCGGCAAGATGCGAAACGACACTGCCAAGATGGAAGAGATGAAATCTCCCGGAATGGTGGGGCGATCGCTACTCCGCTACGTCATGAGCCAGAAACGCTCGGATGGCAAGCCTATCTTCTGCACCTGCGTGTCCGCTCTTCGAAACCAACAGGTCTTCGATGAGAACGTCGGCGCTCTCAGCACGAAACTCGCCCTCAACGACGGCTTCGAGCAATTCGCGTTTTAATCGACCTCGCCTCGCCTCTCCTCCCAACCTCGCCTTACTCCCCTCCTTTGCAAGGAGGGGAGTCTAAAATCTCCCGCTTGTAAATCAATATTGACTTACGGCAGAGGGATGTACTACCTGTCTCCTTCATGCAACGAGGGAAGTAGAGGCGAGGGAGTTTTTTATCGCCTATTGGAGGCGGGAGTGCACTTCCCGACTGTCTGTGATTCGATTTGAAAAGTCCGCTTTTCGCTCTCAAAGTCCGCACTATTTGGAGATTTATCGTTTATGATTATAGAGACTTTGCTGGATACAGACCTCTATAAATTTACTATGCAACAGATCGTATTCCATCGTTTCCCCGAAGTCGAAGCGGAGTATGCGTTTCTTTGCAGGCAAAAAGAGATTGATCTTCGCCCCTATGCCGCTAGAATACAAGAGGAGGTCAACAACCTCTGCAGCCTCTCTCTTTCAGAGGGCGAGATTGCTTATCTTTCCAAATTTCCATTTTTCCAACACGGCTATCTGGACTCTCTGCGAAACTTCAAACTCAATCCGGCACATATAATCATTGGAACCGAAAACGGATTCTCACTCAAAATCAAGGGGAACTGGTTCCAAACCATCCTGTTTGAAGTGCCGGCGCTTGCGATCATCAACGAGATCTATTTCCAAAACATTCATCCGGACGCTCCAATGGACAACTCGCAGGGATGGACTCGCCTTATTGATAAGCGTCAAATGGCAATCAGTTCCGGGCAGACCAATCTGCAAATTATGGAGTTCGGAACCCGACGCCGATACAGTCGTGATTGGCAAGAGATCGTGGTCGAACATCTCAAGTTGCGTATGTCGGAGCGTTTTTTGGGCACAAGCAACGTCGCTCTCGCCCGCAAGTTCGATCTAAACTGTTTTGGAACGATGGCGCACGAGTACCTGCAATCCTTTCAAAGTTTCGTCGGATTGCCGGATTTTCAAAAAATCGCACTTGAAACCTGGATGTTGGAGTATCGCGGAGAACTTGGGATCGCCCTTTCGGACGTTATTTCGATGGATGCTTTTTTGAAGGACTTCGATCTTCTTTTGAGCAAAGCGTATGATGGGGCGAGGCACGATTCAGGCGATCCGATTATTTGGGGGGAGAAGCTTATCGCGCACTATCGCTCCCTAAAAATCGACCCGACTGCTAAAACTGCTGTATTCACGGACGGACTCACGATTGAACGGGCGATAGAGATCGCGAAACATTTCGAGGGACGAATCAAAACTCAGTTCGGAATAGGGACGAATCTCACCAACGATTTCGGTTTCCAAAGCTTGAACATCGTCATAAAAATGGTGAATTGCAACGGACGTCCCGTCGCAAAGATCACGGACGCCCCAGGGAAAGCTTCAAGCGTAGATCCAGAGTTCCTGAAAACGCTCAAAACTTGCTTCATGCCTTAACTTCGCTTTAAACTCGTATCCTCTTGCAAAGTCAACGACGCTGAATTGTCGTTAAAAGTCGCGACGACTTTGACTCACAGGATTAAAATCCTGTTTCCGGCGGCGCTTTCCGCTGAACATAGTTCAGCCAATGGAAGCGCTAATCATTCAATCAGTCGAGCCTCGTTGCAGTTTCCAAAAACTTGCTCAAAAACACTACCGACTAAACCGCATTCCGACGACTTTCGAATCTTCGACAAGAGCTGAAAATCGTGCGTTAATTTTTTAGCGTTTTGGGAAGAGTTCATGCGCAATCAACAAATCCCACGACTAAAGTCACAGTCTCAGCGGCGTTCCGCCGTGCGTGCTTCGCACACGATGGTAAGTACCTGTCCAAAATCAAGTTCCGGTTATTACCAAGAACTACCTCTCGAAGTTTCGGAAGTTAATTCCGGACAGGTACTTAGATTCCATATCTGCAACGAATAATATCATATTCGTGTTGCGCAGAGAATAAATTCAGGAGCTTTTAGAACCCGGACAACACGCAAAGCGAATTTCTCCGCTCGCTTAAACGTACTTCTTCCAGTCTACGTAACATAAGCTAGTAAGAGCTTGTGCGCAGGTTCGCTCTTTTTCACTTCGCCGCTTTTGAAGACCACTTTTTCCAGACATCTTTATCTGCCAATAGTTTGATAAAGACGCCGCCGACTACGGAACGCGCTTGAAAACCGACCATTTTCCCGTCCGTCGTCCAGTACCAATCCGAAAGCGGGACACGAGAGGGCGACTCGTTTGCAAAGCGGTAGAGCGGGTTGACGAGAGCCTCGAAGTCTTTTCGGTTCTCCGCCATCGTCGCAGTCCAAACCACCCAATCCAACTTGGTATAGGCGCTGCGATTGTCCAGAGGAAGCCCGAATGGGTTCAGTTTCGTCTTGTAGTATGCGATTTCGGATTTGGCGATCTCAGTAGGAAACAGATTCAGCCCGAGCAACTTGTCCCAAACCAGGTTATATTTCTGGCTCCAGGTGTTGGGTTTGTCGAAAGTCAGTCGATAGTGATCGCCTTCCTTCGCCATAGATTGCCACTTTTTCGCCATCTCTTGCGCCGCGGTTCGGAAAGTTTTCGCTTCCGCGTCGCGCCCCAGCATTTCCGCCAACATTGCATAGCTGCCGATTCCGATGATCGCTTTCAGGGAAAGATTCGTATTGTGCGCAAGATGTCCGGCAAAATCATCGGTG
>JAYVOT010000696.1:0-5045 GCA_043757795.1 Chthonomonadaceae bacterium
GTGTTTTCAACACCCGGACATTTCGTCCTACGGAGTGCGTAAGAAGCATCTATAAGCGTTGCTAAATCGGTCATAGTTTTATGCTTGCGATAAAACGCCGTCTCACGAGATGAACACCGTATTATTGCTTGTTTCGCTATGATGCGCTCGCAGTATTGCGAGTTTTATTGACGTAAATTATGCGCCCTTTTTAGAACGGCACGATTTATGCTCTGTCTGCAGTGAACGCGCAATAACTCACGTCAGTTTTTCAGAGAATTGAGAATCACGGACGATCTTCAGTTTCGTAAAACATGCAGAGTTATCGCGTTTGAAGTTCGCAGTTCTCTCCTTCAAGGAGAGCGAAGAGAAGGAAAAATTAATGGTTATCGGCAAAGTAAAGTGGTTCAACGATGCTAAAGGCTATGGTTTCATTGATTCTGAGGACGGAATGGACGTTTTTGTTCACTTTTCCGTAATCACAATGAACGGATTTAAGTCCCTACGCGAAGGACAAGATGTTAACTATGACTCCGTCGAGACCCCCAAAGGTCGACAAGCGACCGCGGTGATCCTTATGAATTAGCTATCATGCCTTCCCCTAATTTCTTTCGAAATCATTCCCCGCCTTGCATCGATGCAAGGCGGGGTTTTTGCATCTCTCCGGATGCTCAATCGCAACAAGCCAATGTCCGCCGCCGTCGCGGACTCTGCAATCAGCGAGAATCTCTCTCGACCCGCGTAGGCGGGTTTTTCAATTCCGGCGGCGGACTTTGAGTACGTCTGAATTTCAACCCACCTTCTCCACTCAAACCGCGAAGGCGGGTTTCTCAAATACAGGCTCGAACTGCCATCCGTTGCTCACTGCTGTTCTCTGGGCAACATGAGTTTCCAGGTGTAATTAGGTTTCCAACTTGATTGAAAATCTACTTGATTTGATAGATGTTAAGGCCCGTCACGCCGTATAGGGAGCCGTCCGGACCGATTGAAAGTCCGTGTGCGCCCGAAGCGTCGTTAACGCGCGAACGAACGTTGAAGATAACGCTGCCGTCAATGGGATTGAAAGAGTTCAGGAAGACGCTGTAGACGTAAATTGTTCCATCAACCCCGATCAAGGGAGTTTGACCCTGCCCAATGACAAGTCCTGTTTTCATCCATTTTACAGCCCCTACGGCGGGTTCGAGAGCGACTAGTTTGTTCCTTCCCACAACGTAAATTGTGCCGTCCGCGGCGATTGCAGGCGAACCGGATCCAACATCCAAGTCCGATTGAATGATGAATTGCCACTTCTTCGCTCCTGTCCTGCCATTGTAAGCGTAGAGCACCGAGGGGAGGCCCGTATGCACGCAGTAGACAGTCCCATCCGAGCCGACGCAGGGCGTGGTGAACCCTCCTACAATGTTGTTCGGGCTGGAGTCCTTCCACAGAATCGCGCCGGTGATTCCGTCAACTGCGAACAGTCTGTCGTTGGTTCCGAAGTAGATCGTATTCAAAGGACCGATGGCAGGGGGATTCGATCCTAAGTTCAGAGCAGTAAGCGTTCCCGGATCAACTCGCCACTTTTGCACTCCCGTTTTACCGTCAAGAGCGTATCCGAATCCGTTGTTGACGTAGATCGTACCATCCGCCCCGATGTTCATCGAGGGGATGTATCCAAGCCCTTCAGCAGTTTGGAAACTCCATTTGCTCGCTCCAGTTTTGCCGTCCAACGCCGAAACTTTTCCGTCGTAATCCCCGCTGTAGATTGTGCCGTCTGCGCCGATAGTCGGCTGATAGGCGCCGCGCGAGACCGGAACTTGCCATTTTTCCATGCCGGTCTTGCCGTCCAAAGCGGAGAGCATGCGGTTAGTCCCCGGAATATTGATTCCGACGTACAATGTTCCGTCCGTCCCGACAGACACTCCTCCGTTGATGATGGCGTTTCCGAAAGCGGTTCCTGAAACATCTAGATAGTTCCACCCCAGAACGCCTGTCGCGCCAGTCGCATTGCTCCGACCGGTATTAGCGATGTCTCCGTTCGCTTTAGGCCAGGAAGAGTTCGCTAAGCCGCCGTTGTTGTTGATGACTGTACCGGTAATCGTCACGTCCGCTTCGGAAGAGACTCCCGCCCCGTCTTCCGACAGCCGAACTCGCGCCGTTCCCGGACTGACGGCGGTGAAAGCCCCGTCCGTCGTCACTGCGCCGAAGGCGCTCCCGGAAACCAGTTTCCAGGTCAGCGCCCCCACCGGAAGCAGGACGATTTTCCCATCGGGATCAAGAGCCTGCCCAACGAGCGATAGAACGCTGCCTGTGGATACTGAAAGAGGTTGCGACTGAATGGCAAGCGTTTTAAGCGTGGTCGCGAGCGTGATGTCCACGCTGAAGGTCTTCCCTTCTTCAACGACGACGGAGGTTGCGGCGGAAGCGACAGTCGCGCCCTGTCCCGCTTTCTCGATCCTCGCTACCGCCGCGAGCGTATAGTTTCCCGCCGGTATCAACTGATTGAACGCGACTGTCTGAACGGAGGGTTTATCATCCGGTCTATCCGCGGAGATTCGGTAGCGCGTCGCGGGCGCGTTCGTAGGATAGAGTTCCAGAAAGAGGCTCTGAGCGTAAGCGGGGATGTAGCGTCCGTTCACAGCTCGAGCGGCTTGATAGGCAGGCCACTGGACTAGCGCTTGAACGCGCGCCGAACGGTTGGAAGTCTGATTGGGCGGGTTGTTCGAGCCGCCGCCGCAACCTGACAGGATGAAAAGCAGGAGAGAAGCGATTACGGCTTTCGCCAATCGGTTGCGAGTTTGCTGAGATTGAAATGGGGAGATTTTTCTATTTGACATTGACGTTTCCTCCCGGCGAAAGAGATGTTGCGGCGATGAGAGAAGCGAGGCTTGGCGAGGTGGTAAGGTCTACGCTTTGACCTCCGTTTTGAGGCACGAACCCCGGCGCAGTGCAGAGCAGTTGCGCCGAAGTGATAGCGGGAACCATCGCTTCCGTGCTGCCGGATTCTCTGCGCAATAGAGTTGCCAGATCCGAGCGATTGTAGGTCACGCCCTCGCCATCGGCTGTGAATGACGGCGTAAGTTGGTCCGGGAAACGGTTCATCAAGTCGATCATAAGTAGGATCATCGAGATTTCAACGCCTTCGTAAGTCCGAATCATCACAAAATTATTTGTTGCGCGATGGACGCTTTGCCCTGGACCTGAAACAGGAACGCCGTTTGTGGCAACAATTTGTCCGGAGACCCCCATCGAAACGATTTGCCCGCTTACGTTCGTGGTTGTGACGGTTCCCTTCACGGAAGTATTGCTGCTGTTTGGATCCAGCAACCCCGCCACTGCTTTCAGTTCCACCGGCAACTTGGGCGGTTTGCGCCTATTCGTGGATACTCCCCCTTTCAGAACTTTATTGCGCCGAATCTGATCCGTTTCGCCAGTGAGAACTTTCACGAAAGGGACCCTTACAGGCGTCGGATAGTCTTCTATGGTGACAGTCCCTCTGAGGATGAGAGGCGGCGGCAGACCGGGTAAATTTTTCTGGATCATGTCCAAACACTCTTTGATTTTAATCAAAATTTCCCTGATTTGGAGCGCTGATAGAGTGGCGAAAATGATGGCGAGGGGCAACACTTCCAGCGTTGCGATCGTTCCGCTGAAGTACTTCGCAAGGTCAATCGACTTGTCCAGAATCTCAATCACGCAATCGGCGATGATGCCGACCAACTTTCCTTTCCAAGCGGTCAGGGTTTTGACAATGATTTTCTTTATGAGGTCTTTCGTCAACTCCTTGATGACATTTTTCCGAAGGAAAGCAGAAATATTGGTCTTGTTGAAGTCTATTCGCCGGGTATAGTCGTCCAGGCTCGTCTTAATCTCGAAGAGAATCTCTTTTACTTTTTTCGGGTTATCAAGGGTCTTTTGAATATTATCGAGAAACTCGCCGATGATCGATGGAAGTTCGACGGTAGGGATAATGAGATCGTCCGCGCGAGTCGATGTTGATCTTATCGTTGAAGTTGCGTTGAAACCGGGTCCAAAGGGGAGTTGACTGACGATCTCGGGAACGCGATCCAACTCTTTCAGCAACACGGCATTGGTCACGGGAGTCACGTCTCCCACGTCCAAAAGCCAGGTCGGATCAAGCGGGTATTGCACGCGAGCGGCAACTTTCGTCACCCACCCGTTGAAGATTTCCGTCAGTATCCCGTAGGCGATGAGTTGTTCGGTCGGGTCCGTCGTTTCACGAACGGTTTGAACAAATTCTCCCAAACCATTTTTCTGCAACGCTTCGAGAATGTAGCCGAACGTGGCTGTCGCCTCCTGTCCTCGCTCCATCATGGCAAGCAACCACTGCGGGTTGTTCAGCGCGTTCGTTCCCTTAAGACTATTGAGGGCGGTGACCTTCTCGCCAAGATAGCCGAGGTTGTCCAACTCTGCAAACTGACTCGCGAAGCGTTCATAAACCGCCTGAAGCCCCAACAGTCCGTAGTAGGTGGCCTGGAAAAATATTTCCCACCCTGTTTCAGCGCGAGACCGATTCGTCGCAGTGAAATTCGTCATGAAATTGATGTCGTCGGATTGCGTTTGCCACATGGAGGAGAGGCGATCCGCGGAGTTCGAATACTGCAGAATCTGGTCTGTGAGACTGCCGAGCGGTTGCGTCCTGCCGGTAATCAACCCGCTTGCAGAGGAACTGTCTCCTCCGCCGCACCCGAAGAGGGAGAACGAGGCGAGCGCCGTCCCTGAGAGAAGGAGAAGTTCACGACGCGACAGAGGTCTTGCCCCCGGCAGAGGAGACAAGACCGAAGAGAGTGAGACTGCAGGCGATGTCCCCCGGCGTGAACCGGAGGAACGAGAGGGCGGGAATGGCATAGGAAGACCTCCTGTCGATATGACAACGTTTCGTGGGGAACGCTGAAAGATTCTAAAATGATTAGAGTATATGAACGAGCTGAAGCCTTGCGCGAGGGGCGCGTCCGGCGCTGAAACTCCGCCCCCAATTTGGGGGAAGAGAACCGTTATCTGGAATTTTGTTGCTTTTTGTTCAAATTCGTATGGCTGTTGAAAGAAAAGCAAGACTCCCGCCTCAA
>JAYVOT010000697.1:0-5012 GCA_043757795.1 Chthonomonadaceae bacterium
TGAAACGAACCCCTTTTTCCACAAGACGCCGAGTCATGAGGCACTGTCTGCCGAAGACGCGCGTCGAGTCCTTGTTCAAGCCGTACATCTCTTTGATATACTCCGGCTCGCTGTCGATGTCGGTGGCGATCGGGGCGGAACTCTGCATTTTATAAGCGAGTTCATAGCTTGATATACGTGCGGCGAGGTTGGAGTTGTCGCCGCGAATCGCTTCGTGCTCGGAGTTGTAGCCTCGGAGGGTGTCGAGCATTTGACGCTGAACCGTTTCGGTTTCGTCCGCCGGGCGTTTCAAGTCCAAAATCGGATTGTTCGTGGCGTTGATGACAGTCGCCTGGTAATGGGCGGGCATGTAGCCGCTACTCCAGTTTTTCGCGCCGCTGATTGGTCCGCCGCGCGGGTCGAGCATCACGACGAAACCGGGAAGATCCTGATTTACTGTTCCGAGACCGTAGTTCACCCAGGAGCCGATGCAGGGGCTGCCGCTCAGGATTTTGCCGGAGTTCATTTGAAGCATGGCAGAGCCGTGAATAGGGGAGTCGGCAGTCATGGAGTGAACGAAAGCGATGTCATCCGCACAAGAGCCGAGGTTTGGGAAGAGGTCTGAAATCCACTTGCCGCACTGCCCGTACTGCTTGAAATCCCATCTCGGCTCGACGATCCGCCCCACGTTTTTCTTGCCGCCGCGACCGAAAGTCTTGACTGCGATCGTTTTATTGTCCATCCCTTTCATGCCGGGCTTGTAGTCGAAGGTGTCGATCTGACTTGGCCCCCCGTACATGTAAAGGAAGATAACGCTCTTCGCCTTCGCGGGAATCATCGGCTTTTTGGGCGCGAGCGGATTAAGGAACTTGTTTACTCCGTCCGCCGCATACGCCTGTTGCGCAAGAAATCCGTCTCCCGCCATCATCGCGGTCAGCGCTAGTCCGGTGAAAGCGCCTCCGGTTTGCCAGAGCATCTCTCGGCGGGTTCTGCCGCAAAATTCGCCGATGCGATTGGGTTTATCTTCAGGTAAAAAGGACATTGTGAAGCTCCTACGGTTAGTCGAGATAGATGAATTCATTCAGGTTCAGTAGAACGATGGCGTATTTTTGAAGCGCGTCCGCTTCCGTCAATCCGTTTTTGGCTTGAAGTCCGGCGATGAATTTGACGCCGCGATCAATTTCCAGTTTGGTAGCAGTGCGTTGCAAAGTTCGTTGCAAGCCGAATTCAACCCTACCGGCAAGCGTTGCGCCGCCTTTGTCTGCGATCAGTTTGGCGAAATTTTCCGCCTGTTCGTTGATGAAGTCGCTGTTTATCATCCCCAATGCCTGAGTGGGCTGAGTGGTGGAGAAGCGAACCGGGCAGGAGAAATCGGTTTCAGGCCCGTCGAAGCTCGCGATGATCGGCAAGATGAGTGAGCGCTTTACGAAAACATAGGCGCTGCGTCTCGATCGCTCTTGAAGACTCGATTCGCCCCAACCGTCGCCCGGGCGCGACTGCCCCGCCAACACTTCTTTCGGGATGATAGGGTAGACGCCCGGACCTTCCATTTTGAAATTGAGCGTTCCGTTGACATCAAGAATCGAATCTCGCACCTCTTCAGCATTCAATCGACGCATATCGAATCGCCAGAAAAGATCGTTCTCCGGGTCTTTTTTTAGCGCCATAGCATTCGCAAGCGAGGACATTCTATAGGTCGAAGAGAGCATGAGTATCTTGTGGAGAGTCTTGATCTTCCAACCCTTTGAGACAAATTCTTCGGCAAGCCAATCAAGCAGTTCCGGGTGGGTCGGTTTTGAACCCTGAAATCCGAAGTTGCTTGGAGTTCGCACGATTCCTCTACCGAAATGAAACTGCCATAAACGGTTAACGATGACTCTTGCGGTCAGGGGGTTTTCCTTGCTTGCGATCCAATTTGCGAGAGCGGTTCTGCGCCCGCACGACTCGCCGTTTTGTACAGGATTGATTTCGGGAGTCGGCGGACTCAGCACAGAGAGAAAAGCAGGCTTGACTTCGTCGCCGGGCACATGCGGATTGCCGCGCATAAGCACATTGGTCACCCTCGGAGTCGGATCTTCCGTCACGCACATAGCGGTCGCCATCCTCGGAGCCTGAAATCTTCGCAATTCGATTCGTTCTTTGAGTTTCGCGGCGTAATCCGCAAATTCCGCTTCGCTAACAAGCGTCGGAACTCTCTTTCTAACGAGATCGGCGTGACTTTGAGGGTGTTTGAACTCCTCTTTCTCAACCGGACTGAAACCCTTTTTTACTTTCTCTTCGATCTTCGAGATAGTCTCTTCCGCTGTTCTCAGTTTTTCATCGTGCGTGCGAGTCGCCGCATAGTATTTGTCTTGCTCTTCTTTAGGACCGATAGGTTTCTGTACATGGTCGCCGTAGCGATTTACGCCGCCGAAGAAAGAAAGAAGGCTGTAGTAATCTTTCTGAGGAATGGGGTCTAGCTTGTGGTCGTGGCAACGGGCGCAGTTGACTGTCAGACCGAGATAGACCTGCGAAGTCGTGCCGAGGATATCGTCCATGTCGTCATAGAGCGCCTGATCTCTGTCCGCAGGTTCGTCGTCCCAAATTCCAAGTCGATAGTATCCCGTCGCGATGAGTTGTTCCGGGGTTCGATCCTTCATCTCGTCGCCGGCAAGTTGCTCTTTCGTGAACTGATCATAAGGTTTGTCCTGATTGAAAGAGTTGATGACGTAGTCGCGATATCGCCATGCGTTGGGCTTGGGACTGTCGCGCTCATAGCTGTTCGTCTCTGCGAAATGCGTCAAGTCCAGCCAATGTCGTCCCCATTGAACCCCGTATTGCGGCGAAGCGAGCAGGCGATCCACCACTTTTTCGTAGGCGGATGGAGACGAGTCCGCTAAGAATTCTTTCACTTCCGCAACTGTCGGCGGCAACCCGGTGAGATCGTAGGTTGCGCGTCGCAGAAGCGCAGTTTTGGAGGCGGGAGCGTTTGGGGTAAGCCCTTTCGATTCCAATTTCTTCAAAATGAACAGGTCAAGAGTGTTTTTCGCCCAACTTTTATTCTTGACAACTGGCGGAACAGGGCGTTTGACGGGTTGAAACGACCAGAATTTCTTTGTTTCACCGTTGACGGGCGGGGGGACGATCTTCTTTGGGAGAGCGCCTGATTTCTTAGAGTTGGAGGGCCATGGCAACCCCATCTTGACCCATTTCTCAAGCGTCTCGATCTGCGCCTGAGCGATTTTGCCGGAGGGCGGCATCTGATCGCCGCGATAGTTGACGTAGTCAATAAACTTGCCCTTGCCGGGAGATTTGAGATCGACAATCGCCCCGCTATCGCCGCCCTTGAGAATATCCGCTCTGCTTGAGAGCAAAAGCCCGCCGCTTTTCATCGTTCCTGAGTGACAGGAAAAGCATTTCTCTTCGAGGATAGGTCTTACTTTCGCCTCAAAAAATATCGCCTGTTCCGGCGTTGTCGGCGCAGAGGCGACTTGACCCTGTTTTACCGGCGTTTGGGCGAAGGATGCGGAGATCAGAAGAGCGAGGCTGCCTGCGAAGACTGCGACTGAAGGTTTGAAAAAAGGGAGTCTCATTGTGTAGTTCCTACGAAGTGAGTTCCGGGACGACGGAACTCGTGATATGCTCTATTATAGTTGCGATGGCGCCCTGACGTTTGCTTCCTCGCGCTTGAATGATCTGGCAGTCCTGAAATGAGGGCGGCAAGGTACGTTTTTTCGTCTTTTCGATGAGCGCTGGAAAGATCGACTCATCCGTCGAAAAAAACCTGCCGTGTACGAACAGCGTCGAGGGATTGAAAAGATTGATGACTGCGGAGAGCGCGATTGCGAGGTAGTTGCAGGTGCGATCTATCTCGGCTTCAAAATGTTTCGAATTCTCTTGAAGCAACTCAAGCATTCGCTCTATATCGATTTTACGATCAAGGCGTTGCGAGAGTTGCCAGGCGAGTGCCGCTTCACAGGCGAGCGTTTCAAGACATCCGTAATTGCCGCAACCGCATTTTCTGCCGTCTATATCGACTGTGATGTGACCGATTTCCCCCGCGAGTCCTGTGTTCCCCGTCAGCAATTTGCCTCCGCTCATCACTCCAAGTCCGACGCCTGCGCTTATGTCCAGCATCGCAAAATCGTCCATCCCTTTCGCCGCCCCGAACTGTTTTTCGGCAAGGCAGAGCGCGTGCGATTCCTGAATGACAAGGCATTCGACGCCCAATCTTTCGGAAATATCCAGTCCGGGGGCGTGGCAGTTCGTGACGGGGACGTTGGGAGAGAAGATGCTGCGCCCCTGTCGGTAGTCGATTTGCCCTGGGAGGCTGACCGCGATTCCGAGAGTTGCGATTCCAGAACGACGCATAAGGGTTTTTGAGCGGCCGACGATCTCTTCGATCAAGGCTTCGTAGGTATCAGGAGTGTTGAACTCTGAGACGAGGTCGTCGTGAATTCGCCCGTCTAGCCCGGCTGAAACGACCCGGCTTCTGCCTACATCCACGACGACTCCGAGTACTTGCGCGGTTCGCGTGGCAAGACGCAACTTTTTAGCGGGTCGTCCGCGCGCGATCTCGTCCGCGTCACCCTCCTCCAGATAGCCTGACTTCATCAATGACTCGACCGCTTTGGATGCCGTCGGAGCGCTGATTCCGGAGAAACGCGCGACCTCCGCACGCGACAAAGGTCCTTGCGCTTGCAGGGTTCGCAAAACTTGGCGTTCGTTGATCTTTCCCAGAAGGGTCGGCTGAACTATGGAGAGGTTGCTCATGAGTGACAGTATACAGAAACTGCGAATATTTTGTCAAGATTCTTTAGAAAATCTATCAGGAAGTCTATAAGAGTATCATACTCGTCTTTCTAAGGGCAACTCGAACATGTCTACTCGCAGAATGGTCCGTCATTTCGAATTGGCAACGGATGTCTCTTTGAAACTCATAAAGTCCTCCAGACCACAGTAATGTTTTGCATCACGAAACACAAATTCGATCAGGTAACGCAATGAGTAGCAATCCCGAAGAGTGGATCCCTATGTGTCATACTCTTGAGAGA
>JAYVOT010000698.1:0-4999 GCA_043757795.1 Chthonomonadaceae bacterium
GCCCGTTCGGCAAAGTGGTGATCTTTATCTGTTCCGTAGTTTGGACGCTCATGTAGTCTCTTTCAAATATAAAACGGCATTCGATGAAGTGCGACCTGCAAAGGCGATCAAGGCAGGTTGAAGTTCGCTTCTCAAGCTCGAATATAATCCGCTCAGGCAGGTTTTCTCATTCGAGATGCGGGCTTCAACCCATCGCCTGCAGAGCAGGAAAAGGGGTTATTTGAAGTTCTCAACCCTCCAGCAAGAGACTCTCAGGGTCTTCCAACAACTCTTTAATGCGTACCAGGAAGCGAACCGCCTCTCCGCCGTCCACGATGCGGTGATCGTAGGAAAGCGCTAGATACATCATCGGACGGATGACGACTTCGCCATTGATCGCAACGGGTCGCTCTTGAATTTTGTGCATTCCCAGAATGCCGACTTGGGGATAGTTCAAAATCGGAGTTGAAAGGAGAGAGCCGAAGACGCCCCCGTTCGTGATCGTAAAGGTTCCGCCTACCATCTCTTTGACTGAAAGTCGGTTCTCCTTCGCCTTTGTCGCGAGATCGACGATGTCTTTTTCAATCTGCGCAAAGGTCTTCTGATCGGCGTCTCGGAGCACGGGCACGACGAGACCCTCCTTCGCCCCGACCGCGATTCCGATGTCGTAGAAGTGTTTGATTACGAGGTCGGTCCCCTGTATCTCCGCGTTAAGCAGGGGGAACGCCTTCAGAGCGCCGATGGTTGCACGGGTGAAGAAAGACATGAAGCCAAGCCCGATCCCGTTTCGCTTCAAAAACTCTTCTTTTCGCCGTTTGCGGATCTCCATGATCGCCGTCAAGTCCGCTTCATTGAAAGTAGTCAGAATCGCCGCCGTGTTTTGAGCGTGCTTCAGATTGTCCGCAATCATTTTGCGTCTGCGAGTCATCGGCCGTCGCTCGACTCTTGCATCGTCCGAGGCGGAAATTGGGGGCATCGCAAAAGAGGGGGGCGAGACTGCAGGCGCGCTGATCGGCGTTGCCACGCCTCGATTGACGTCCTCTTTGACGATTTTTCCTCCTGCTCCGCTTCCCTGCAAAGATTTCAGATCGACGCCCTCGGCTGCTGCGACTTTCGTCGCGAGGGGAGTGGCGTGAGGCGGAGGTGATGTCGCAGGAGCGGAGGAGGCGACGATAGCGGGAGTTGCAACTTTCTCGACAGGCTTGACGGCGCTAGCGCCATTTGAAGAGACCGAGATAAGAGCGAGAATATCGTTCGGACCGACTGTCGAGTTCTCCGCAAAGAGAATTTTTTCGATCACGCCGGCCTGTTCAGCGGGAATGGTGGTGTTCGCTTTGTCGGTCTCAAGCTCGACGAGATCGTCTCCGACGGAGAAGGACTCACCCTCTTTTTTCAACCAGACGAGGACTGTCGCCTCTGTGATCGATTCGCCCATTGCCGGCACGCGTAGTTCAACTGACATAAACTGTCTCCGCTTCGTTTCGAGTTTCTATATGTGATAATTTCATGTGGCGCAGAATGCAACAAAGTTCCAGTGTGAAGCCGACGATCAGGTTATTGAAAGTACCCTGCAGATAAATGGGCGCCTTCCAGACTCGAAAGCGCCGAAGGCGCATTTTATATTTTGTCCAATAATTTATTGCAAGGTCGCGAAACGCCACTGAGCAGGGTAATTGATTATCCGGCTCACTCGCTATACTGCAGCTTCGAGCGTCGGGTTAACTGGAATTTATAATGATGTGCAAGAATTCTGTCTCGTTACGCGCTGACAGTTGCGGAACGGCTGACTTCACGTTTGGAGGGCGCGCCGGGAACGCCTGTGAAGACTTCCCGTAGGATGCGAGCCTGCTCTACGTCGTGACGAGCTTTCGAGCCTTCCGCCGGACTTGCCGATTCAGCGCGACCGATGTAGGTAATTTCCCCGTAGATATCTCGAATGTGGGGTTGTATAAAACTCCACGCCCCCATATTCTTCGGCTCTTCCTGCAACCAGACCAGTTCTCGAAGGTTGGGATAGAGATTGATCTGTTCTATGACGTTCGATTTCGGGAACGGATAAATCTGTTCGATTCTAGCCACTGCAAGAGAATCCGGCTGAACGAAGCCGGGAGACTTCATCAAATCAACATGAACTTTTCCTGAACACAATGCAAGTCGGGTCACTCTCTCGGGATTCTCGGACGCCAACGGATCCCCAATGAGTTCGCGGAAACCGCCATGCGTAAACTCTGAAAGCGAAGACGCAATCGACGAGTCCTTCAGTAGGCTTTTTGGCGTCATGATGACGAGGGGTCTCGGGTTTGTCATCAAAAGAGCCGCTTGTCTGCGCAAAACGTGAAATATTTGTGCCGGAGTGGTGCAGTTGACTACCTGTATGTTGTCGTCAGCGCAGAGTTGCAAGAAACGCTCAGGGCGAGCGTTCGAGTGTTCCGGTCCCTGTCCCTCGTAGCCGTGCGGGAGTAGGAGAACGAGCGAGGGCGTCTGTTGCCACTTGGCATAACTGGAAACCAGGAATTGATCTATGATGACTTGCGCCCCATTGCCGAAGTCGCCGAACTGAGCCTCCCACAACACAAGCACGTGCGGCGAATGCATGCTGTAGCCGTATTCGAAACCTAAAATCGCGTTCTCGGAGAGAGGGCTGTTGTAGACGGAGAACGAAGCCTTCGCGGTTGGGAGGGTCTGGAGCGGAGTGTGAGTTTTCTCGCGAGTCGCGTCGTGCAAAACGCAGTGACGATGGCTGAAAGTTCCCGGTTGGGCGTCTTGACCGCTGAGTCGAATGGGCGTTCCGTCTTCTAAAATGGTAGCGAAAGCGAGCGCCTCCGCGTGCCCCCAGACAAGCCCTGAGTCCAGACCTTCCCGACGTTTCTTGATGACGGTACGTTCCAGTTTATCGTTGGGAATGAAGCCTTCCGGATAGGAGTAAAGGAGGGCGTTTGTCTCCCTCAGTCTCTTTTCCGAAACGGAGGTCAACGGGCATAGCGTCTTTATGGACGGCGCGGCGAGTTGCCCTGCAGTCTCGCGATACTGTTTCGACTTTTCAAGTTCGGCGTCGAGCAAGTTGTCAAACTCTGCGACAAGATTGTCGGATTGCTCCTGCGAGATCGCGCCCTCTTCGATCAATAGGTTCGCCCACGTCTCCCGGAGGCGAGGGTGCGTTTTGATTTTGGCGTACATCTGAGGTTGCGTGATAAACGGGTCTTCGCCCTCGTTGTGCCCGAATCGACGATAACCGAGCAGGTCAATGAGAAAGTCTTTGTGAAACTTCTCTCGATATGCGTGCGCCATTCTCGCTACCGCGATGCAGGCGACAGGATCGTCTCCATTGACATGCACTATAGGCATCTCAAACCCTTTTGCAAGATCGCTGGAATAATGGGTAGAGCGTCCGTCATTCGGCGAGGTCGTGAAGCCGATCTGGTTGTTCACGATCACATGGATTGTTCCGCCTGTCGCGTAACCGGGAAGCTGGGACATATTGAGAGTTTCCGCCACGACTCCCTGTCCCGGAAAAGCCGCGTCTCCGTGAATCAAGATCGCAAGAGACTTTCCGCGCTCCTGTTTGGCGGGTCCCTGTTGATCCGTAATCTCTTGAGCGGCGCGGGAGTGCCCCTCCACGACCGGATTCACAAACTCAAGGTGGCTGGGGTTCGGGACAAGCGAAATCGTCATTTCCCGATACTCATAGTCCTTGCCTTTATGGTATTTGACATCGCCCGTCCATCCGCTCGTCCCTTTGCCGGCAACGGAGGCTCCGTCTTCGCGTTTCGCCGTCTCGAATTCAGACAGAATCGAATGATAAGATTTGTGGAGGACGTTGGCTAAAACGTTGAGTCGCCCCCGGTGCGCCATCCCCAAAATCACGCTTTTTGCATTTGAATCTTCGGCGCCTTCTATAATTTCGTCGAGGATCGGAACAAGCATATCCGATCCTTCAATCGAAAATCTCTTTCCATTCGGGAATGTTTTTTGCAAGTAGCGTTCAAAACCGTCCACTTGCACAAGCCGATTCAACGCCTTCAAACGGCTGATTTCATCCACTGCATTGAGGAACTCTTGACTCTCCACCATGTTTCTGAGCCAGGTACGCTCCTCGTGAATCTGGATGTGTTCGAAATCGAAGCCGATCGTTCCTGAATACACTTTGCGCAACATCTCGATAGCGTCGAAAGCGTTTGCAGTTTTGGCTGCGATGGGACCTCGAATGATGACGGAAGGGAGCGCTTTGAGTTCATCTGCAGTGAGGTTGTGAAGATTCAACTCTTCTTCAATCGGTATAAGCGGAGGGGGCGAGAGAGGATCAAGGTGCGAGTGGAGGTGCCCCCGATGACGTATGAACCGCGCTAAACGCGCAGTTTGAGAGATTTTTTCAATGGTGTCTTCCGACACCGGCTGGTTTTGCGCAGTTCCGCTTTCCAATTCACTGATTGAGTTTGCTTCCGAGTACGCACTCGGTTCGGATGCGAGCGGACTCCATCCTGAAAAAAGATTTTTTGTCTCGTCGTCAACGGAGGAGGGGTCTCTCAGGTAGTTTTCAAACTGCTCCAGGATGTAGCCAGCGTTCAGCCCGTACATTTCGCTTTGGTCTATCATTTATTAATCTTACGCTTCCATACCGAGTTTCTTCATTGAAGCTCTCGTACAAATTGATTTAGGGTGTTATATCATACCGCGTAGCGCCAATTAAAGTCAAGAATTTTGAAGGTCTTCTCGGAGCGAGCGCATCAAAATGAAACAATGCATATACCGATGCAAAGAGCAGCCGTAGAATATGCGGAATAAAGAACTCATGTTACGCAACCAATAAATCCATGTGTTGAAAACACCCGGCAAATGAATGGGCGTTCTCCGGACGTGAGAAACGCCGAAGGCGTCTCTATTTACTGCATCGTTGCGAATCGTCACGACGGGCAGAGCTTTTTCGCTATAGCGCCATCGGCGGGAAGCCCTCATCCCCCCGACCCCCTTCTCCCGCGCTGCGGGAGAAGGGGAGTAAGAGAGATGCGAATCGTCACATCGG
>JAYVOT010000699.1:0-4997 GCA_043757795.1 Chthonomonadaceae bacterium
CGTTCGTTGCAAGGATTTCGCCCCGATTATTCTAAAGATCGAGGATGAGTCGCTGACTCTAATCGGCAACGAGAATGAATTGGTTCGCCTCTTCACAAATTTGTTCGACAATGCTCTGAGACACACACCGCCTGATGGAAAAATCACCCTCAGGTGTTGGAGCGAAGAACCGTTGACTCGAATTTTGATCGCCGACACAGGTTGCGGAATCTCCTCCGAGCATCTCTCCCACCTCGGCGAACGTTTCTATCGCGCTGACGCCTCTCGTTCCAGACCTTCAGGCGGAACGGGACTTGGTCTCTCGATCTGCAAAAGCATCGTAGAGGCTCATGACGGCGCGATCCGGTTCGAGAGCGAAGAAGGGGTCGGCACGACCGTTCATCTCAGTTTTCCGCATCTATCCGGCGAAGCCGCGTAGGGAGATACGAACGCTCATGAATGCGTTTCGAGTTCTCGTCCAAAATATTGAAATGTGCCAACGCCTCCAAAAGAACTGTCTCCGCTTATTGCAACTCATAAAGCGAAAAATAAGAGGACTGCTTCAACAATCGTTCGAGCGTCGTTTCGAGGGCGAGTTCGCCGGAGTCGGCGCCGATCCAACGTCTTCCTAACCTTTGCGCTACTGCGAGCGTCGTTCCGCTGCCGCAGAAGAAGTCACCGATCAGATCGCCGGGGTTGGTGGAGGCAAGTAGAATCTGTTCCAAAAGGGCTTCCGGTTTTTGTGTAGGATAGCCTGTCCGAACTTTGCTCGCCTGATTCTCGATGTCGATGAACCAGTAGTCCACCGGAAGCGTTCCCTCGCCAAGATAGTGCCGATAGGTCAGATCAGGGAATTCCGCCTCCATATTGGAATGAAGGTCGCGCTTCGAGCGAAGCGGGCTGTCCGTGATACCGCGCCCCATCAGTCGATAAGCGCCCTTTTCGTCTCGATTGCGGAATTTTTTGAGAGTGCTTTCGGAGTACGGTTCTAAAACCGTTTCCGGATTGAAGGTGAAGGTTTCGCCCTTTGAGTAAAAAAGCAGCGTGTCGTGTTTGCGATTCCAACGTTTGCGAGAGTTGATCGCCTCTCGATAGCACCAGACGATCTCATTTTGGAACCGCTCCGCCCCGAAAATCTCGTCCAAAATCAGTTTTGCATAGTGCGACGCCTGCCAATCGAGGTGGAGATAGAGAACTCCAGTCTCGCTCAACAGTTCCCTAGCGAGCGTTATCCGATCGTAAAGAAACTGCAAGTAAGCGGGAAGTCCTTCGTTCCAGTTGTCGGAATAGGCGTATACGTCGTCGCGACTTTTCCAATCCTTGCCGGTGAAAAAAGGCGGATCAAGGTATAAGAGATCGAACTTGTTTCGGAACTCCGGTAGGAGCGCAGACATGACCCGAAGATTTTCGCCTTGAATCAGCCTGTTCCCGACTTCATGCGCATCGTCCGGCAGTCCGTCGGGGACAGTTTCAAAGAGATTGCTTTGCTTGCGTTCGTATTGAACCATGTGCAGGGCCGGCATTGGAGAGATCGGAGCGATTTCCCTCCTTTTCCCCTTCCAGTTTAATTCAATTTCCGTCATTGCGGCGAAGAACCTCGGCTCGAATTCTCTGGCGCGTTAATTGTCGGTTTCTTCCACATTTGCCTCTCGTCGCCCCTTTCTCCCGAAGTTCCTAGAAAGCGGGTAGCTAGAAAGCGGGTAGGAGGATAAGGCTCCCTCCAAAGTTTCGAGTAGCATAAAGCTTCAAGGGAGCGCCCCTGCATTGACACGGAATTACTCGCCGCCTGCAGCTTTTTTAAGTCGATTCAGCGTGCGCACCGTCGCGTGACGCTGAGCTAGAGCGCGTTCCAGTTTGATGCTCAAAAGCTCAAAAACGTCCGCGCCCGGCAGGTTCTTCTCGACGTAATCGAAGGCTCCCATCTGCATGCACTCGACCGCGTTTTGAACGTTGCCGTAGGCTGTCAGGACGATGACTTCAGTGAAGATATCGTGCCCCACCGCCGCTTTGAGCATCCGGATTCCGGAGTCTCCGTCCTCCATGCTCATGTCCGTGATGACCGCGTCGTAGGAGGGAGAGGAGTTTTGAATCGCTTCGATCCCCTCGTTCACGCCGCTAGCGGTGTGCACCTCATGGCCCTCTCGCTCAAGGCGGCGTTTCAGCGCGTTGCGAACATCGTCTTCGTCATCCACACAGAGAATACGACTCATATTTCACCCCTTTTCGAAAACCGTTTTCGTTTGTCAATTGTTGCTCGCTCGTTGGCGATCAAGAGAACTCGCACCCAATTCTGAAGTCACGAACCAAAGCGAGAGGCGATGCAACGCGTCGACCTTATGTCTCTTGGACAGGCAAGAAGAGCAGGAACTCCGCGCCTTTTCCGAACTCTCCTCTCTCGCGAATCGTTCCATGATGAGCGTCCACAATCCCTTTGACGATGGAAAGCCCCAATCCCATCCCTTTGACGCGTGAGGAGAAGAAGGGCTTGAAGATTTTCGTCTTTATTCCATCCGGGACCCCCGGACCGTTGTCTGAGATCGCGATTAAGACATAACGCCGATTCGGCGAGAGGAAAGCGTGTTTTTTAGCTTCTTCAGGAAGGAGGAACATCGTTTCGACGCTCAACTCCCCGCCGTTAGGCATAAAACTGACCGCGTTTTCTATGAGTTCTGCAAGCGCTCTCTTAATTCGATCCGCATCGAAAAGCAACAGAGGCAACGAATCCGCATAACTCGCTTTGAGCGTCACTAAGCTGCGTTTCGGGAAAGACTCCTCCAGAGTCTCCTGAACTACCTGATTGATCTCTCCTTCTTTCAAAACCAGTTGCGTCGCCATCACAAAGTCACGGAACTCGCGTAAAATGTCTTCCAATTTGAAAACGCCGCGCTCTACGCTTAGAACGAGAGATACGACCTCCGAGGCGACTTTAGGGTCTGCGAGCGAAAGAGCGGATTGCGAGAGCAGAAAACGAAGTTCATTCAGATCGCCCTTGATCGCAAACGTTCTGTTTCCCATCATGTGCGCCGATTTCGCTGAAAGTTCCCCCCACGCCGCCATCCTCCCCGAGCGCACAAGGCGATCAAAATTGCGAAGGTTCTCCACTGCGTTGCCGAGTTGACTGCCGATAGTCTGCAGGACGCGCGCGTCGCTCTCCGTGAATCCGGCGCGAAACCAGGAGGGAGCGCTTCGCGGGCGCGAGACTCTCAGCGCCCCCAGAATTTTCTCTCGCCCTAAAACGGGGACGGCGAGATAAGCGCTGCGTTCGTTAGGAGCGAACTCCGGGTGTTTTCCTATCCATCGCGGCTCGTCTTTCGGATCATCGAGCCGGAGCGTCTCGCCTGTGAGAGCCACTGTCCCCGTCAAGCCCTCTCCAATGGCATACGCCGCCTCTCCCACCAGGCGTTGCAGAGCGCCCTGAGAGGCGCGAAGGATGAGCAGTTGACTGGACTCGTCCAGGAGAAAGACGGAACATCCCTCGCAACTCAGGGCTTCCGAAGCGACTTCTACGGAGCGCCTTGCCAGAGCGTCGATGTTCGTGATGGAGGTGAAATCCATCCCGATCTGAACGAGCAGTCTTTCACGATTTCTGAACTCTTCGAAAGCCATCGCTGTCGCGATAGTATTTGCAAGGGTAGTCAGTCGATAGATATGACTTGCATTGAAAGCGGCAAGCAGTGGACTGTCCACGCTCAGAACGCCGCGCACTTTGCCTTCCGCATCGAAAAAAGGAACCGCCGCCTCGCTTCGTACGTCTGGAAAACTAGGTATATAGTGAGGGTCTTTTGAGACGTCAGGCGAGAAGTAGGGCTTTCCAGTGAGTGCGACAAATCCGGTGATGCCGCGCTCCGTCTCGTTGTGTGGACGCAGGCGAATTCTTCTTTTCTCATCCGTCCAGTCCGCGCCCGCAGTCTCCGCGACGACCATCTCTCCGGAGTCTTGCTCGATCACTGCGGCGAAAGACCGTTTCCCGCCCGTTATCAACAGCGCTTCTTCCAGCGCCGGCTTCAGGATCGCCTCGGAGCCGTCTCGCCGGAGCGCCAATTCCAACAGATGCGCGGTCTCTTTCTCAAACTCGTCATCCGCCTGCGAATCTATCAATTGGTTTTGGAAGGACATCTGTTCTGCCGTTTTCTACTTTATCGAAGAATGAATATGCTACAGTATACGGAGTTTCATCTTTTTGTGTCAACCCGGCAGGAGTTTAAGGAGAAATTATCGAACTTTCACCTGACAACTCCCGTGTTTCGTCGCTGAGGAATAAATTTACCGGCTCTATGGCGTTCCGCCGGATGTCCTTCGGACAAATACGAAATCGCCTCAGGCGGTCTCGCCCCCGTTGTTCGCCAATTAATAGATAGGGCGCATGTCTGCATTTCATTCCTGAAGTCACAGGGCGCTTCCGAATGCCGAACAGGCGCCGATAAGCTTTCGGCGCTAGCGTCCTCGACACGCTCTTTTTCGAAATTATGTTTGCATCAATTAGGAGATTCCAACCAATGTTACGACGATTTTGCCTTGCAATGCTCTGCACGGCGATTCTGGGAGGCGGGTTCGGCTGTGCGAACGACCCTGCAAAGACGGAAACAGCCGGCAATCCGGTAGTTGAAATTGGCGGAAAAGATGCCACGGTCACCAATCCGGCGATGACCTCCGGCAAACCTTCGATACTGCCGGAGAAGCTTGAATCGACTGTTTCATCCCTGCCTACAATGACCACTTCTCAAAAACAGAAGTCCCTCATGGCAAACAAAAATGACCTGCCGACCTCTAACACGGATCCTGCAAAACCCGGCGTTGCCCCCAAAGCGACGAGCCCTACGTCTCCTCCGGTTAAAAAAGTCGAAGCTTCGACTCCAAAGGCCGCCGCTGGAAATAGTGAAGCAGCCGGGAAAGAGGTGACAAACCCTTCCGGACTGAAGTACGTCGACTACAAGATTGGAACCGGAGAGTTTCCGAAAGCCGGGCAGACCGTTGTCGTTCATTACACGGGAACGCTTACGGACGGAACTAAATTCGAC
>JAYVOT010000700.1:0-4989 GCA_043757795.1 Chthonomonadaceae bacterium
GAGGGAGCCTGGGTGCGGGAAAACAGGATACGCCGCAGATTTTCGAGGCTCGATGGTACCCTGATTTTGGACCAAGAGGTCGCGCACAACCGAGGGAGAATCATGTATACAATGCCGGAATATGAGAACGAACCGACTCTTACAGGAGAACAACCTCAATGATTCGCGCCTTTGCTAAGGGTTCGATGCTCTTCGCCTTTGGAAATATTCCCGGCGGGGCGCACCTCTACCGAGAGATGACTCGAAGCAAAATGGGGACTCAAGCGACGCACGTCGACAAACTGAAACGAGTCTGGCCAGGGTATGTAAAAATCTGGACGGACGCGGATTGCGGCTTGAAATTGGAGGGGTTGGATGTGTGGGTGCATGAGGCGGGGTGGACGCCTTACTCTCCACTCATGAACTTCTTGCTCACAGGCAAAGGCGGAACTGTGACTAATTCCGAAGGACGAATCCTTGACCGCTATCTGTCTCGCGCCGTGAATGGAGCTTTGGAGACGGCGGAACTGCTGAAACTTGATGTGAATGAGCGCATTCAAACTGTCGAGGCGTTGCGTTGGGAACCGAAAATCGAAAATGCCCTCAAGGCGCTTCACGCGGATTCGCTCGTAATGAAGAGTCCTTCGTCTGTTCCTTTGCCCGATTGTTCTTTCGATCTTTGCCATTCCGGCGGGGCTTTGGAGCACTACAAACCGGACGACCTTGCGCTCTTTTTCAAAGAATGTTTTCGGGTTTTGCGACCCGGAGGAATCGCCTCTCATGTTCTGGATCATCGCGACCACCTCTATCACGCTGACAAGAAAATCGACTTCCTTTCGCACCTTTCGCTCTCTGAACCGATGTATAATCTGTTATTTGGAAATGCGCTCACATACCACAATCGACTGTTGCCCGGGCAAGTAATGAAGTTGCTTGAAGAAGCCGGTTTCGAGGTCATAAAGGTGCGGCGCATGGTTTTGAATCCGCAACGCTACGTTCCTGACGAGGAAGTTACAGGGTGTCAGGCGGGGATCTCCCGCTCCCGGCTCGCGAAGCGTTTTCGTTCCATGCCGGAGATTGATCTGCACACTGCGGCGGCACACTACCTCTATCGCAAACCGGAATGAGCATTGAAATGGACGAATTTGAAGACAGAAAATGCGTTTCTCTTCGTTAATGTACCGAACACATTCAGTGTATAATGAAGTTGGCGCAACACCTTGATATGGTACGAGAAAGTAACCCCAATGTCAAATATGGAAACCGCAGAGAAAGTTGTAACGCAACGGTCACTTCCTGAGCTTGAGCGATTCCGCAAATGGTTTGCCGATTTCAACGGCGACGTTTGGGGCGCTTAAATCGAATCCGACGCAGCGAAAGGCAATTGCTCTTCCTCGCACTAGAGTCTTTGGCTGAATATCACGCTGGCAAAGCTTTAGAGATTTGAACCGCTTCGCCTCCAATCTTTGCTGGCAAAGTTTTTAAGAGTTGACGGTTGCCATCCAACTTTTGGCTCGGAGGAACTTTAAGATTTTTTCCTGTAATGATTAAAGTGTCAATTTAAAATTTCAATTTGAAAGGAACAGAACATGATCACAATCACCTTGCCGTTGGAGCTTGAAAAAGCTGTCATCCAACGTGCCTACACACAAGGGACGACGCCTGAACTAGTCGCTTTAGATGGCTTACGCAAACAATTCCTTACCACTCCCGATCCCGCCATCGCCGAAGGCACAATGGCGGATTTTCTAGGAGATTTCATCGGTTGCTTCGACAGCCGCGAGGCCGTCCCCGGAGGAGCGAATCTCTCGGAAAACGCTGGTCGCAAATTCAAAGAACTCATGCTTGAGAAGTATCGAGAAGGCAAAATGTAATGCTCACAGACACTGGGTCTTTGGTGGCGATTATGGATGAGGGCGAACCGCACCATTCCGCTTGTCTATCAGTTGTACGCAGTTTGCCCCCTGGTCCTCTTCAGACAACGTGGCCATGTTTTACGGAAGCGATGTATTTGCTGGATAGTTTCGGCGGATATCGCCTACAATCTCGCCTCTGGCGGGCACGAAACGAAGGCAAAATTCTCTTGTTGGATATTACATCCGCCGAGGCTGACAGGATGAATATATTGATGGCGAAATACGTGAATGTTCAAATGGATTTAGCCGATGCATCCCTCGTCGCGCTTGCCGAAAGCAGAGGTATTCGCCGTCTTTTTACAATCGACAGCGACTTTTATATTTATCGCTTGGCAGACGGTTCCGTGTTGGAAATTGTTTGATAAAGAGAAATCAGTTAGGCGTTTTTTCAAAAATCTTTGCTATCAATCATGGTTCTAGCAATTGCTTGAACGAAATGATCTTCCCTTAAAAGAGTCGGGTTATACGAGACTCAAGCCGAAAAGGCGTTTAGTCTGGCGGATTGCATTTCATTAAGTGCTTGCTATGTCAACGCGCATAAATTAATGCACTGAGTTCTGCTCATTTTCGAGATCAATTTAACCTGAATTCCAGTGCAATAATTGTTACGCGTTGCCTATGAGGATGACATCGCTCTTTTGCTTACCGGTGACAATCAATTCATGCAAGAAGGTTTCAATATTCTTATTTTCAAAGCGTAGTGAAATCCCCCTGAGCTTCGCTTTTACCAAGAATCGATATGAGACTACTCGTAACTGCCATTTTTATCTTCGCAAATGACTCTGCACTCTTTTAATATACGTTTTATGTCTTCCAACAGGCTCACTTCGAACTTTCTCCCGTAGCGCCCTCAATGTAGAAACTCCCATCATCTCCCAAATGACGGCTCAAAATCTGCAGGCAGTTCTCTTGCTTGACAGATTTACGGCGCTGTGTTAAGGTAGCGAGCCTTCACGGAACCATTTTCTTCATGCGATTCAAGCGGAACTCTACAGCATTCATACAAAAAATTAGAAGCGATGCGACTTGACCAAGAGCGTTTTGAAAGTGAAAGACGAGACTAGTCTCTCTGAAAATGAGAGCGTAATAAATAAGCAGCGAGAGGGTTTCTCCTCTCGCTGCGTTTCAAACGAAGATATTGGCGCTGCAGGAACTGCCGCCCGACAACTATTCCCGTACTGCGATTAATTCGGGGTGAACTTTAAAAGATCAACTAATCGTGACCTTAGTTTCCTCAAGCAAAGCGACAGCCATCATCCCGTTCAAGCGGGCGAAGACCTCTCTTCTCGCTTTCTGGCAATCTCCCTGACGACCCATAGTGCAGACCAGAGGACTGATTTCATTCCCGTCGGGACCTTCGGTTCGACCTGGATTCAACATGCAGCGGTGCTTCATTCTTGAGCCTTCGCTCTTTTCAACTGAAAGGCGGTTGACATGTCCTGCGTTAATCGAAGCCTGATAGAACGCGCAAGGACGATGATTTTCTGCGATGCCGCCCTGATCTAAACTATTCTGATCGCTTGACATTCCGGTAACTCCCTTGCGTGATATTGGTCACACGCCCTTTCATACGCAGATTTCACTGTGCGGATAGGCATCAAAGCCTTGTTTTGTAAAGAACGATTATTGCTCGCTCTCCCAAAAGTACGCCAATGACTTCCTGTCAAGGCTGTTTTTTCCCGTTTATCAATAAATCATCCGGAAGGTTCCATTTGTTTGCTACCTCTGATTTGTACTCTCCGGAGCACGCGCGTTCCGGAAAATATATGATATTCGAGAATAGTAAATGAAGCGATCTGTTGGATCGATCTTCACTCGCATTCGTATTCTTATTTGTGTTTCGACATGAGCGAATGTGATTCCTCTTTGTCTTTCGCACTGCTGCTATCACTCAAAATCCGGAAATTATTTTGAACGGTGGTCGCTATCTTACAAGATACGCCATTTTTCGTGCGAAGCGTTAGCAGGTGTGGAAAAATTCACATGGGATTTTGATTTTATTTCGCGGCAAGAAGGAAACAGACGGCAAGAATGGGAATATGATGAGCGTCGGCGCCTTGTTGCCGAACTTGAAATCCAAAAAAGTTCACTCGTAGTTAACAGAAACTACGAGTGAAATTGAATTCCGGAATTGAGAATGATTGGCGAAAAAGAATTTTTTTTCCTCAACGCTTCCATGATCGATTATGTTCGATTGAAGACTGCTGAATTGAGAATGACACGAATTTTGGATGAAAGGTTCCATTTCTCTAGAAGAAAGGAGCGCCTTATATGGCTAACAATACAGGAAAAAACTTTGGCGTTTTATCGCTTTTCGATCCGACGCAGAGCAACCTCATTCGCGCTCCTTTAGGGAACGGTCCAGGTTGGTGGGCGGGCGCGCCAAGCGCCGCTTTCGACTCCCAAACCGACACCTTCTATCTCGTCTATCGACAGAGACAGCCGCGAGAACTGGGGCGGGGCGTGGAATGTCGCATAGCTGCGAGCGACAACGGCATTTCATTCAAAGATATCTGGGCTTTGCCTAAAACGAATCTCAGCGCCCTGTCAATTGATCGCGCCTGTCTTAATAGAGGGCTGGACGGGGTGTGGCGTCTCTATATCGGCCACGTTCATGAGCAGGATAGGCGTTGGCGAATCAGCATGATGGAGGCGAACGAACCGGATCAATTCGACGCGACGACCGCTATCCCGCTACTCACTTCTAGAGAGGTAGGAGGCGAAGGGGTGCAGGACCCCAATCTCTTCGTGATCGGACGCGCCTATTTTCTGCTTGCCAGCTATGCGACTGCTGAAACGGCTCCAACGCCGGAAGCGGAGGCGCACAAACACGCCTCCGGGGATATCTATCGCACAGGCCTCACTCGTTCTCGAACAGGCGCAGCGATCAGCGGCGACGGCAAAAACTTTCAGTGGGTAGGGGATATTTCCCCTGTCTCCCGCTACAACTTCCCAAAAGTGCGTGATTCCGGTTGGGATGCCTATTGCAGGCGAATTAGTTCGCTAACCCCCCTTGACAAGGGCGGATTTCTCGCGTTCTACGATGGAGGAGACTCTTTTGAAAGAAATGACGAGGAACGTACCGGCCTAGCTA
>JAYVOT010000701.1:0-4984 GCA_043757795.1 Chthonomonadaceae bacterium
AAACTCCCAATAGAAGCTCTCTTCCCCCCGAAATCGGGGGCGGCGTGGAGCGCCGGGGGCGCGCCAGAACGAACTTTCGGCTTAAGTTAACGCATATGCGCCTGGGAGGTCTGTTCCAACGGATTTTATACTAAACACATTTTCCACCGACAACTGAAAGAGGCGTATAAGAGTGGGAAAGCGAACATCGAATTCATTATTATCGAACTACGCGCTCTAAGCGTTAGCGAGTTCATGAAGGTTAAAGAAGAACTTCCTGAACGCTGGAGATTCTATGCTCCAAAAATAGAGTCGCATCTTAACGATGTGATTGAAAATATATCGAAATTTGAGAAAGAACTCACTAGGAGCCTGACATGACAACGATTCAATATCAATACTGTGTCGTGCGATACGTCCACGATACGTCTGTCGGAGAATGTTTAAATGTGGGAGTTTTAGTTTATTCTCCGTCAATTCGTTCGTTGAAATTTCAGTTTGAACCGCACTATGCGCGCCTTTCAAATACATTTTCCAAGTTCGATGGAGATCAATACAAACGTTATATCGAACAACTCGAAACCCTTCTTGCGAAACGGGTACTCCAAATAACATCAAAGTCGTCCCCCGACGCGCTTCCTCGAGATCTTGAAGAGATAGTGCGGAGAATATGGCCGGACGGCGGAAGCAATTTTCAACCGGGAACAGTTTATGGAGGCATCTCAACCGACATTAGCTTCAAGACCGACCTTCTTTTTGAGCGAATGGTTGCGTCTCAATTCGAAAAAACGAAGCGGGAAAGATGCGATGACGGAGCGGTTTGGGACTACTATGGAAAGTGCATGTCGGAAGAAGTAAGGAGCGCCTTGAAACCAAAACGCTTTGAGACTTTCAATTTGGATGTGACTTTTCAAAGCACTTACAAGAACGGAAAGTATCACATTCTGGAGCCGGTTTCTCTGGACTGCCAGACGCGGTACAGCATTCAGGAGAGGGCGTTAACGCTGCTCGGCGTTGGAACTGCGCTGAAAGACAACCCTGAAATCAGCAAAATCTATCTGCTTCTGGGAAAACCGCTCGACAGAGAGAATATGCCAGGTTACAATAAAGCGAAAGATCTGCTGCATAGGATGCCGCTAGACAATCAGATCATCGAAGAAGATGAAGCGATGGATTTTGCAAATAGTTTTGAGGCAAAAGTGAAAGAAGCCAGACAACCGGTTGCAGCTTAACTCGCTTTCAGAAGCTCAATTGTCAAAACTTCCAGGCCTCCGTCCGCAGTTGGATTGCTTTCCATAACAACCGGAGGTTGCTTTTAGATCAGTCAAAACTATTGCGTTTGAATATTAAAGACACGCTTCGCTTGATTTTCCGAATACTGAAATTTTTTTCCTGCGCTTAAAACTGGGCACGACTACGACATGTCCGGGATATCCGGAAGCCTGGGCAACCGGATGTCGGCATTAGTCGAAGTGGTAGTTTTAATTTTGTTTCGCTCTCATTCGTGAGACAGCGAAGGAGAGCGCCGCGACGATCAGAGAGCAAACGGGAACGAGGGCGAGCGCTCCGCGCCAGTGAACGCTCGTCTCCGAGAGGCTGCCGATCACCCAGGGAGAGAGCGCCCCGCCGACTCCGCAGGAAGCGACAATGGCGCCGAATACCGTTCCCGCCGATTTCGGAAAACGATCCCCCGCTTCCGCTAAGACTAATCCGAATATCCCGGAGAAGCAGAAGCCGGTGAAACCGACGGCCAGCAACACTAGTACCGGTTGAAGCGTTGAGATGGCGAGCAACCCGCCTATCGCGCCTCCGATTCCAAACACGAGCGTGAGCCGCATGAGCGGAATCTTGCCGATCAACAGACCGGTCAAAAGTCTGCCAAGTGTGATTGTCACCCAGAAAACGCTTACGACAAGACCAGCGAAAGGCTTTCCGCCGTTAAGAATTTTCTCGAAATAGGTGGGCATCCAGGTGAAAAACCCAGTCTCAGCCCCAACATAAAAAAGCTGCATCAGGCAGAGGGCGATGAAGGCAGGTTCACGAACGACTCGTTTCAGCGCCCCTGTGTCAAGTCCCTCGCCGTGCGTCACTGTCTTGCCGTATTTCACGAACGCCAGCCAGAGTGTTTGAAGCGCCATCACGCCTCCAAACCCGAAAAAGAAAGTCTGCCAGGCGAGACCTCGCTCCAGCGCCAGATGCAAAAAGTAGGGGCTGGACGCGGCTCCGACGCCGAAAACGATTTGAAGAGCGTTCAACGCAAGCGCTCGTTTTTCAGGATAGAGGTCGGAAAGCAGGGCGCTCGCCACCGTCTCCAACGATCCGCTGCCCGCCCCGATAAGCGCTGATGCCGCCAACGCCTGCTCGAATTGATGAGAGCTTCCGAACAGAATTAGCCCTGCAGTGAAGAGTACGGATGCGATCAACATCACGGATTTTCGTCCGATTCTGTCGGAGAGAAAGCCTGAAAGCAACACCCCAACCCCGAAACCTGCAAAATTGGCGGGGAATAGCCTTCCTTGCGCCTCCGCTCCAAGCCCGAAAGTATCTCCAATGTGCGGCAGCATCACGCCGAACGCTCCGAAATACATCGCGTAGGTCAAAACTGCGACACTGCAGATCGCGGTCAAGTGCGCTCGGTTCGCCGGAACGACAATTTCGGCGCTCCCCGGCGGCGGCTCTTGCGTCTCATTCATTATTTAGCCTCAGTTCCGATCGCGTCCCGAATGTTTCGCACCCCGTCGCGCTCCATCAGCCGGATCAACTCCTGATTCAGATGTCGGGGAAAGAAGGGCCCTTCATAGACGAAGGACGTGTAGATTTGCACGAGCGAGGCTCCGCATTTGATGCGTCGATAGGCGTCCTCCGCCGACCCGATTCCGCCGACCCCGATGAGAGGCAGAACGCCGCCGGTTTGCCTGTAGAGAAAACGCATCACTTCGTCGGCGCGTGCGGTCAGGGGCTTTCCGCTCAGTCCTCCTGTTTCGCTCAGTCCGCCCGTTTCGCTCAGTCCGACATAGGCTCCCTCGCGGGCGAGGGTGGTGTTCGTCGCGACAATTCCCGCCAATCCCAGCTCTATAGCCGCCTCGCAGACGTTCATCATGTCCGACTCATTCATATCCGGCGAAATTTTGACGAACAGAGGGACTTTGCGTTTTCCGCGCGTCGCCTCCTCCATCAGAGTGCTGAGAAGCGAGGTGAGCGGTCCTCTCTCCTGCCACAGTCGCAATCCCGGAGTGTTCGGAGAGGAGACGTTTACGATGACAAAATCAGCGAACGGGGAGAGGCGTTTGAAACTCGTCCGGTAGTCCTCCAATACCGCTTCTTCGCCCTCGACGACCTTCGTCTTGCCGATATTGACGGCAATAGGAGTTGGAATCGAGCGATGACTCTCTCTCAGAGTCGCCATTCGCATCGCAACGACTTGCGAACCTTCGCTGTTGAAGCCAAGTCGATTGATGAGAGCGTCGTGCAGGGGGTAGCGAAAGACGCGGGGCTTCAGGTTGCCGGGTTGGGGTTGAGCCGTCACAGTTCCCACCTCTACGAACCCAAACCCGCATCTGGGCCAAAGGGGAATCGCGCGTCCGTTCTTGTCGCATCCCGCAGCTAATCCTATCGGGTTCGGAAAGGCGATTCCAGCGACTTCGCTCGCAAGCGAAGAGTCTGTCAACGCTCGTTTCGCGGCAAGCAGAGGGATGGCGCAGAGTTTGGAGAGCGCCTCCATCGCAAATTCGTGCGCCTCTTCCGGATCCTGTTTGAAGAGGATCGGGCGAAGCAGGTTTCTATAGATCCAGTCTTTTTTAGTCATAAATGTCCGATTCGGTTACGAGATGCAGAGAGGCGGAACCGCGAAATACGGAGAGGTAAGAACCGCGAAATACGCGAAACACGCGAAAAAAATGCGGATTCAAATAAATGCAAATACGAAAATAATTCGGAATGGATGCGATATATGCTTTTCCAGCAATTGCAATGGAGGGGGTGAAGGTCGGAAATTTGATTATTCTCATTTTTGAATCCGGATTTTTTTCGCGTATTTCGCGGTTCTTCCTAGCTGTACTCCTCAGATTAAATTCTGCTCTGGCGGTTGAGATAGGCTTGCGTTTCCGCCCAGAGTCGGGGGACGAGGTCTGTCGCGGAGGGCAAGTCGTTTACGAAGCTGACGGAGGTCCCGGCGTAGCAACACATGTCGAGCGCGTCTCCGGTAAATCCGACTCTTGGCGCAGTGTCTTCGTAACGATAGATCGTCTCCCCGTTCGCGCTTAACCCCACGACCTCGCCTTCTCCCGGGCGTTCCCCTTTTGGCGGACATCCGGCGGCTTCCCACGCTTCCAACGTCGCGTTTCTCAAGACTCGTTGTGCGGCGTAGGGCCAGTTTCCATCGAAACAGACTGTCAAAGCGGTCTGCGTCGCGTTTGATTCCAGCAGTTTTCGTTTGTAATCGGGGTGTGCGCCGCTCTCAGTCGTCGCGACGAAGCGGGTTCCCAGCATCGCCCCGGTCGCTCCTGCGTTCAGGGCTTTGCCGATTCCGTCGCCGTCCCCAATTCCTCCGGCGGCGATTACGGGAACACTATCCGCTACTGAAACGACTTCCGTCAAAACCTGCCAGAGAGACTGAGTGGCTTGCACGTGCCCGCCCGCTTCCACTCCCTGGCAAATGAGAAAATCGGGCTGATGTTGCAGAGCGCGACGCGCTCCCTCGCCTGTCGTGACCTGAATCCCGAATTTGACCCCGGCCGCCCGGACTTTTGATAGGTGCGGCCGAGGGTCTCCCCACGAAAAAGTGACGACCGGCGCTCCCGCATCTAAAGCCGCTTCCAGGGAGTTCGGGGGAAAGGCGAGCGCGAAATTGACTTGAAAAGGATTTTTCGTACGTTCCAGAACCTGCCGTATCTGCTGAGCCGCCGCGTCCGGGCTTGCCCAGGTGAGAGCCATCGCCCCAAGTCCCCCGGCGGCGCTGACGGCGGCGCAGAGTTCCGGCCCGGCGATGCTGCCGGTCGGAGCTTGA
>JAYVOT010000702.1:0-4982 GCA_043757795.1 Chthonomonadaceae bacterium
GCCCGAAGGTCGCGAGAAGACGCCGTGCAACCTCAAGGCTGGCGATATGCTCTTTTTCAATGGGAGCGTCATCCACGGCTCGACGCCGAACTTGAGTCAGGATCGGTTTCGCCGTGCGTTCATTTGTCACTATGTGCCCATTAGCACAGCGGAAATGTCGCACCACTACAAGCCGAAATTCGATTTTGCAGGTCGCGACATAGATATGCCGGACAACCCGGACGGAGGTCCGTGCGGCGTAATGGATGTCGGAGTGCATTAGTCGTCACGGATTTGCTTTCTACGGCGAAGCAGGTAAATCTGCTGTGTCGAAAGTTGCGTTTAGCACAATCGGCGCAGCTATCGGCGGAATGCGATCGCCGATAGGGAATCCGCCGCATCGCGAAAGCTACTCCTTGCGCCTTTTATGCCTTCTGCGCCTACGAGGAGCCGGATTTGGATCGTTCGGATCAGGAGTCGCAATGGCTCCCATCGCCGGAACTTCAGGATGATCCGGGTCGATTCCGCCATTCGGGAGCGTTGCAGGAGCCGCCAGTTGGAGCCACTTCAAAGTCTGTTCATCCGTCGGCTCCTCCAAAATCCCTGTCATTGCTATGGCATGAGGAACAGGTCTGGAAGGTAGATTTTTAGCGGTATGTCCGGTTACAATAATCTTTTGATTGTAGATTAGCGAGGTCGAGAACCCGGAATCCAGTAAAACCGCTTCCTTCACCCCTGCTTCCACCGCAGCCTCCGCCATCTTCGTCGATGACACCACGTCCAACGTTGCTCCAAAAACCACCTCCCCGCTAGTAGTAATTCCAAAGAAAGCTCTTCTACGAGTCTCGTCAAAATCACCCGCCGCATAAGGTTGAAGCTCCTCCGGTTTCCGAGCGATCCCGTCATGCACTAGCCAGGCGCCTGCCAAAAAGAGGTCCGTGTAGTCCGGCATCAAGTTCCTGTAAGTATCCGGACGATTCATGTAACCAGGCTGGAATGGAAAGATGGCGATTTTCTTCGGTCCCCAGAGCACAAGCGGACGATTTACGAGTCTGGGAAGTCGGTCTTCTCCCAGGTCAGGCTGAAACTCAATATCTCCGGGAACCTGGCTAGGTCCAATCAAGTCTGCGCTCGTCCCGGTGATGCGCGCATCTGCGAAGAAAGTTCCGTTGATCCCGGCGACGCCTCCCGCCTGTTGCACGAACTCGCCCACATTCTGCCGAACAGTTCCCCGCCTGGTGGTCGGAATCCCGCCATGCGCCAAGCCAAGCGGAACTCCGCCATAGCTCCCCACCGCCAACCGCACCGGCCGTTGCACCATTTCTTGTTCATACAAAGCGGCAGGAGCATTCAGCTTAGCGTTGCGGCAGTCTTCAAGCCCTTTTTTCAAGCGAGTGTGGATGTATCTGTTCAACGCTAGTATGTCCGGAGATTCCTCCGCAGCGCCGTTGTCAACCGTAAACGCCATCGTATACCCGCTAGTTCTTGCGATGTCGCGCGTAGTAGCGTCCTGAAAACCGTCCGGATAGGCAAGGTAGGGGACAGAATGTCCAAGCTTCTCTTCCAACAGTTTTTTAGAACCGGACAACTCACTCTCTTGCTCCGAAGGAGACAGCTTTCGGATGTCCTCCGGGTGAGACAGAGTGTGCGACCCGATAGTCGTCAACCCTTCCTTGTCCAGTTTCTGAAGCGTTTCCCAATCCATTTTGGGATGATCGTCTTTTTTTACTCCTACGAAATTGGTGTGTACAAACATAGCGGAAGGAAATTGAAGTTTTTTGAGGATGGGATAAGCGTTATCGTAGAAACCCTGATAGTTGTCGTCAAATGTCAGCGCCACCGCATTCGGCGGCAGATTCTCCCCCAACGCCAGATGTTTGTGAAGGGCTAAAAGCGAGATGGGATGCATCCCCTGAGCGATGAGGTAATCCATCTGTTCTTCAAACTCTTTTACCGTGCAATCAAACCAGACGGAGCTACGTAGCCTTTTCTTGATTACATCGTGATACATGATGATCGGGATACGGTCGTTCTGACATCGAATGGAAATGTTCGCGTAACTGTCGGGATTGAAAGCTGGAATGCTCTCTTCATTTTTCACTGTTTCATGAATTGCGGGCGCTGGCGTAGCGACATTTTCCGCAACTTTCGGTTTTTGCGTCAAGAAGAAAGCAGCAATGCCGCCGCAAAGAAGTCCGAATAGGCAGACTACAAAAACGATGCTCGCTTTTTTATCGTTTTTGATCAACTTAACCTCTTTAGTTCGCTTATCGCTTCCGACAGGGAGATCTCTCGCTGTTCTTTAGTTCCCTGATCGCGAATTTGGACTGTCCCCGCAGTCACCTCGTTGTCACCCAGAATAAGAGCGTATCGCGAGCCAAGTTCGTCTGCTCGCTTAGCCTGTTGCCCGAATTTCTTTCCGCGATAGTCAATATCCGCCGAAACGCCGCTTGTTCTCAGTTCCGTGAGGAGTTGCACTGCTGCAGGACGCACGACCGCCTCATCTCCCAATGTGATGATGAAAGCAACAGGACGCTCGTCTTCAATCGGAAGTTCAATTCCAAGAGCTTCCAGGCTGATGAGACAACGTTCAATTCCGGCTCCAAATCCCACTCCGGGAGTGGGGGGACCGTCGCAAGCCTCCACAAGCCCATCATATCTTCCGCCGCCGCAAAGCGTGCTTTGAGAGCCAAGTCCTTGCCCGATCACTTCGAAACAGGTGTTCGTGTAGTAATCAAACCCCCGAACGAGCTTGTGGTCTATCTGAAAAGCGATGCCGGCTGCAACAAGATAAGTTTGCAATTTATCAAAATGAATTCGGCTGTCCTCGTCAAGATAATCGACAAGGCGTGGGGCGTTTTCAAGGAGAGCAAGATCTTTTTGATCCTTGGTGTCCAGCATACGCATCGGGTTCGCTTCAAAACGGTTCTGTCCCTCAGCGCTCATTTCAGTTAGAAAAGGGCGAACGAAGTCTCGAAGGGCTTCCTTGTAAGCGACTCTGGATTCAGGCGAACCGACTGAGTTGATGTGCAACTCTTGTTCGGTAATGCCTAGTTCTCGATAAAAAATCATGGAAAGTTGAATCACTTCCGCGTCCAGAGCGGGGTCCTTAGATCCGAACGCTTCGATGCCAAGTTGCTGATGTTGACGATATCGCCCTTTTTGGCCGCGTTCATACCGGAAATTCTGTCCGATGTAGTACAGTTTGAGCATGGGATGATCATTAAAGAGTTTGTTTTCAAGACAGGCTCGCACGACCGGAGCGGTGCCTTCCGGTTTCATTGTCATACTCCGCCCGCCTTTATCAATGAAAGTGAACATCTCTTTTGAGACGATGTCGGTCGCTTCTCCGATGTGTCGCGTGAAAAGCTCCGTCCGTTCCAGAATAGGAGTTCGTATTTCTCGATATCCGAATCTTCGACAGACGTCACGGAAAACGCTCTCAACGTAACGCCATTGGGCGGAGTGCAACCAGGAATCTTTTGTAGGCGAGAACGGCAGAACGTCGTAAGTGTCAGGAGCTCTTTGATAGGGCATGAAATCATCCTTGCAACAGTGTTTCGTTGGAGTTTCATCTTGCTGATCGGCAAGATGTGCGATTGAGAAGGAAAGTGGTCCTCTCAATTGATATTGTACGTCACAATCCTTATATGAGTCAAACACGGAGTAATCGAGTTTGCAATTTTCATTCAACTGGAATCCAAAACCGCCTCGCTCATTGTGAGCGAGGCGGTCAAATTTTCTTCTTTAGATTGTCGCGGAAACTATCTCGGCATGGTGACTTTATTTGCTTCATCCATCCACCGATCAATGCGATTGTCAGAGTTGTAGACAATTCCCTTGAGGCGCGAAGCGGCGTATTTCGGATGATGTCCGATTTCCAGCTGTGAATCCTTGTGTCCCATTATTTCTTTCGGGATCATGTTCTGAGCGGTTATTGTGATGTCTTTCACGAAGGATTGTTCATGCAACGAAATCCTGAAGCATAGGATAACCACTGCGCTGAGAAGAAAAGCGATTCCGACAGGGTAGAGATTAATTGTTCGTTGCATTGTTTTATTCCTCAAATTCAAATCTAAAGTGGAAGAGCATAATTGCTTACAATGCTTATAGATGCATAAAGCGTACCAATTTTCATTGGGACAGCCAGTCGAATTGCCGGATTAAAAATTATCCCGTAATAATTTCAGCATGGCAGAGAGAAAGGACTTTCATACTCCGCTCGAGATTCGTTCAATGGAGATCGATCTCCAATCGGTCGCCTGCCGACATTGAAAGCGGAGTTTCAAAAACAAGCCGTAGTGATCCGTCCGGTTCCGCTATGCTCCGCACTCCGATCGGCGCTCGTCCTAAACTGACGTGCGGGATGGGAAGCGGTACTAAAGGCGATCCTGCCGGACGTCGGGGAGGTCCTGGAATCCGAATCGATTTTAGAGTAAGAATCGCTTTGACTATCAGTTTCCTTGAGGGGGTCACGGAAGGAAGTGCAAAAAGCCTTTCCAGTCGAAACGTGACCAAGCCGCCTTTAGCAGTCGGTTTATATTCCAACCCGCCCCAAAAAGTCGGAGTGAAAAGGGGAACTCTTATAGAACGCCAGGCTCCAGGAATCTGCGGAACCAGACTCAACTCTCCCCGCAAGATATCAACATTAAACCCTGCCAGCGCTTCAAGCGCATTCCAAAAAATAGCGTGCGTAAGGGACTTTTCGCCATAGGATTGTCCGCTTTGAGCGTCATAAGCGAGCGGAGAACTCCAGGGAGTCGAGAAGCGATTTCGTGTGAGGAAATCTCCCTGTTTTAGGAATTCCACTCCGGCATCCTGCTTGTCGTGAAGGATTTTCAAAAATCCCAGAATCACGAGAGAACCCGGAACGTCGGTTTTAACTTTTTGCAGGGCGTCTTTTCTCGAACCGTCGCCAAGAACAGCGTTTCCAATTTGCGTTCGGAACCCTGCAATAGGATTATCGGTAAATAGATGCGGCTCATTGAGAGCGCCGGATATGT
>JAYVOT010000703.1:0-4978 GCA_043757795.1 Chthonomonadaceae bacterium
GCCTGAACGAAATCCATTGAAACGATCAAACGACATGATGACCACCCTTCATAAATTCAATGCAAAGACAGCCGCTTCAACCAAAAAGCGGCAACAGAGCAATCGACTCAAGCACATTAAACAGCAAATCTTCATTCAGTCGCAATGGATTTTCTGCAACTTTTTGAAAAAGATGCAGAAAATGCTGAACATCCTATAGCAAACTCCGTGGAGTAGAACGCATTTGCGGATATAATCACTTCAGGAGGGAGCAAACGGATGAGCTACATACTGAGCGAAGTTGGTTTCAAGAAGTTCGAAGCAGCTTTTCGTGATGACATCGAAGGCGTGCGAAACAGTTTTGATGTTTTCGAACCGCATCTCTACAGCACGACAGTGAGAAAAATCTATCTGCGTCATGAGGGGGTGCATCACTCCACGCTGAGCGAGCTTTTCAACCTTTGCAACCTTGTTTTGGAGTCGGAGGACTATCGGAAACTCAATGCTGCAATTCCTGTTTCACCTCCGCCTGTGCCGCCAATGGAGCCGGAGCCGCCAAATCCCTTGTTTATCGAGCGTCAGGCGGACAGAGAAACGATAAGGGCGATTATGAGCAGGGAGCGGATCGTTTCGATCAGCGGACCCCGTCAGTCCGGCAAGACCACAACCTTGCATGCCGCGCTGAAAACCGCCAGGAGCAACGGATTTAGGGTTATCAGCACGGACTACTGTCGGATCACTGCGACACAGGTCGAGACGCCGGATAGTTTTTGTCGCGCCCTCGCCCACTCCCTGCAAGTCCAGATTCCCTCTGCGCTCGCGCCCGAAAAGATGTGGAACTCAAGCGACATTCCTCTGGACAACCTGGAAAATTACGTCACCCATTGCCTGGGAAAGTGCGCCCCCGCACGATTAATCTGGGGTATGGACGAAGTAGACAGGATATTTGCATGCGAATACAGGCACGATGTCTATGCCAGATTCCGAGCGTGGAGCAATGAGGATATCTTGCTTACAGGCAATCACTGGGATAGAATGACCCTTGTACTAACGCACGCGACTGAAGCTTCCCAACTGATCCAAAACCCGCTACAGTCGCCATTTAATATTGGAGTGCAAATATCAATCGGCGATTTTAGTCGAGAAGAATTGAAGCGGATAAACTCCCTCTATGACAATCCACTCAAATCCGAGGACGACATCACGCAATTTTATAGATTGACTGGAGGACATCCTTTTCTAGTGACGCATGGCTTGCGCACGATGCAGGAGAGAGAAATGAGTCTGCCCGCGCTTCTCTGCGAGGTTCATCGGTTGGATGGACTTTACGGTGCGCATCTCGACAAGATGCTGAGCGCCCTTCAGGAAAACCCGGATTTGAGCGCTCGCTTAATTGACCTTCTGCAAGACAAACCCTGCCGGGACGATCAGACATTTCTTCGCCTACAAAGAGGAGGATTGCTCAAGCGACAGGAAAACGGACGCCCCGCCCTGCGTTGCGAACTCTATCGCGACTTTCTAGCTAGCCAGTTGTTGTCAAATGTCAATGAATGATCCTATTCCCAATTTTTATATTACAAAGGGAACCTTGCCTGGAACCGCTTCTTCGTATGTGCCTCGAGCCGCCGATCAGGAGCTTTATGACCGCCTTCTCGCCGGCGAATACACCCATATTTTGACCTCAAGGCAGGTAGGAAAATCTAGTATCACAATTAGAACGGCGTTGAGGCTCAAAGCAGAGGGCGTCCATGTCATCGTAATAGACCTGAGCAGCATGGGCAGCGAGGTGACCCGGGAGCAGTGGTATCGAGGCGTTTGCCAACGAATGGCGAAAATGCTCAATTTACAACAGGAGATGAATGATTTTTTAGAAAAGAGTTCAGACCTTAGCCCGCTCCAAATGTGGGAGGAGTCGCTTCAAGAAGTCCTTCTAAAGAACCTCAGCGGCCCAATCGTTTTCTTCATAGATGAGATCGAGTATGTGCGCTCGCTGAAACACGACACTGACGAGTTTTTTATCGCCATTCGATCTTGCTATAATCGTCGCGCAATCGACCCCGACTTCGAACGGCTCGCCTTTTGCCTGATTGGGTCTTGCAGCCCCGCAGATCTAATTCGCCGCCCGGATGTCACTCCTTACAACATTGGCTCTCGAGTCGAACTGACAGACTTTTCGCCGGATGAGGCCGCTCTCCTGGAGAAAGGGTTGAATAAAGACCCCGAAATCGCAAAACGCTTGATGTCGCGCGTCCTGTATTGGACAGGAGGGCATCCCTACCTGACGCAAAATCTCTGCTGGTTGATTTCTCACGAGGCGAATGTTACAGACGAGAGCGCAGTGGATACTCTTTGTGAGAAGGCTTTTTTTGGCGGTGCGGCTCTAAGCGGAGATTCGAACCTTGCCTTCGTCTCAAATCGAATTTTAGCATCATCGGAAGGAATCGAGGACCTGCTATCGCTCTACAAACAGATTTTAGCAGGCAAACGAATTCCCGACGATGATACCAATCGTCTAGTGCAAGCTCTCAAGATCGCAGGACTTATCGGCTTCGCGAAGGGAAGGCTCCGTGTCCGAAATCGTATCTACCAAACTGTTTTTGACAGGCGGTGGGTGTGCGAACATATGCCGGACGCTGAACTTCGCCGACAGCGCATCGCTTATCGGAATGGAATGCTTCGAGCGGTCGCCCTTCTCGGCAGCATCTTGGTCCCAGTTGCGATAGCCGCCGTTTTCGCGTACTATCAATGGCAGCGCGCGAATACCGCTCTTGCTGACCTCAATCAAAGCCTCTACGAAGCCAATATTTTTCGCGGGCAGACCTACTGGAAATTGGGAGATACGACTGCCGTCTCCAATTTAGTCGAACAACATCTTCCTGAAAAGGACGTAAACAAAGAAAACTGGAAACGCTTTGAATGGCGGTATCTTTGGAGCAAACTACATCAGGACAAACAGACTCTGAGAGGACACACGGCTACCATCATTAGCGTCGCATGCTCAGGGGATGGCCGAATTGCTAGCGGTGGCTTCGATAAGACAGTCAGAGTGTGGAATGAATCAGGGATGTGTCTCAAAATCATCAATGGTTTCAGCAGTTGGATATCCTCCGTCACTTTCAGCGGTGATAGCAAGTATCTCGCTGTGGGAGTGGAAAATAGCGATATCTCGATTTACGACACGGTTGATTGGAAAAAAGTGCAGTCATTTCACCTGACAGATAAAACGGGTTTGCGCCTCCTTGACTTCCTTCCGGGTGGAAAAACCCTTTTCGCTGGACTTTCAAATCGAAATAATGATCCCAGCTTGCAACAGGTTTCCTCTCAGGAGGAAGGCGTTCCGTTCCGACTCCGCACGCTCTGGGTTCCTTCCCAGAGTGACAATACGCTGTCTCTTTTCCCTGATTTCAAAACAGCAGTGGCAAGAACAGACGTGCCAAATGTACGACAGGATTTTGCGCTTGTAGACTCAAAGACAGGTCAAAAACTTAGAGTTTTCCAGTCTCAAAAGGGTGAAACGATAGCCTCTTCTAAAGTCTCTCCCGATGGTTCGATGTTAGCTGTCGCATTTAATCGGAAACTTTGCATTTACAATTTGAAAGGGAAAAGCGAACCGATACTCACTCAGGGAGTGGATGCGGAGATTCATGCGATGACCTTCTCGAGCAACGGAGCGTTATTGGCATGCGCCTGTTGGGATAATCAAATTCGGATATTCGACACCAAGGGCTTAAAGCTGCGGTCGGTCTTGAAAGGTCACACAGAACGAGTGAACTCCGTCGTTTTTTCTCGAGACGATAAAACTTTGATTTCAGGAAGCTCGGATTTGACAGTAAAACTGTGGGATGTGAAATCTTTCCCTGACCCGGAAGATGACGAGGAAGAAAAGCTTCCGGCTGAACTGCGACGCCACTATGACTCCTTCGCTTTTGCGCCGGAAACAGCCAATCTCCTAGTTCAAAAAAAGGGAAGCGTCATCGAACGATGGAACCTGAATAATATGCAGCGCGAGGCGCTGGCAGCCCCGCTTACTAGCTCCGACATTCTCGTTGCTATCTCCGCGTACGGCAAACGTTTTGTTACCTCGAAGAACAATCAGGCGGATATCTGGGAGGTGCAGACTGGTCGGCATATCGCTCGATTCGCTTTCGCACCTACCGGCTATCGGCTAAGTATGGATTCTACCGTTTTCTCGCCAGATGGCGAAAAGATCGTTTTTTGGTTTGAACAACCTGGCGGAGGTCTCCAACAAATTCTTTGGAACGTCTCCGACCAGAAGGAACTCTTTTCATTGCCCAAAACTGTAGCCTCAAACGGATCTGTTTTTAGCCCAGACAGTCGCTTGTTGGTACGACGAGAAGTTCTACTGGGAAACAATGTTGACAAGATTAATGTTTGGGACGTGGGTAGAAAATCGATTGTGTATCGCCTGCCGAACGCAAAGCAAGATCCCATTCACGGGTTTCAAAACGACCTTATTTCCAGCTCCTTTTCGGCGGATGGCAACCTGATTGCCGGTTGCGATTGGGAGGGAGATATTCGCATTTTCGATGGAAAAAATGGCCGTCCGATTGCCGCTTTCAAACCCTTTTCAGGCAATGCGCGCCGGGTCAGTTTCAGTCCGGATGGCAAGACGCTCGCCGTTGCAGGCGAAAACGGAGGAATAAAGCTTTTCAACTTCTCGACACGTCGCGAAGTTGCGCGCTTCCTGGCAAAGCCGAACATCAACCTGCTTTCGTTTTCAACGGATGGAACGATGCTTTTCTGCCAGGCCAGAGATGGCATACACATTTGGCGAGCGCCTTCCACCACTGATATCGAAAAACGTAGACGTCAGGAAGCGAACTGATCGTTCAGAACCGATTGCGGTTAGTACGAAATCAACTCTTGCTAGCTACTTAATCCAGATGCGCCGAAAGTTGATCGTCGAGAGCTTCGATTAAATTTTTTGCCTCTTGATGCAACCAGTCACATTTGCAAGATCATTGTGGTCTGGAAAGCG
>JAYVOT010000704.1:0-4973 GCA_043757795.1 Chthonomonadaceae bacterium
CTTTGCAGGCGGCTCTAAGGCGGGCTTCTCCTCTGCAACCAATGGCACAAGGGCGAGAGCGAGCACCTCGTCTATCGAGCCGACGAGGTGGAACGTCATCTCATCGCGAACGTTTTCGGGCAGGTCTTCGAGGTCTTTGTCGTTCTCCTTTGAGAGAATGACTGTACGAATGCCCGCTCGATGCGCCGCCAATAACTTCTCTTTTACGCCGCCGACCGGCAGGACTCGACCGCGCAAAGTGATCTCGCCGGTCATCGCGAGGTCTCTGCGAACCGGTCGATTCGTGAGGGCGGAGGCGAGAGCAGTCGCGATCGTTATGCCTGCGGAAGGACCGTCTTTCGGAACCGCGCCCTCCGGCACATGAACATGAATGTCCCAATGTCTATGAAAGTCGTCCGCAATACCGAGCGCGACAGTGCGAGCGCGAATGACTGAGAAGGCGGTCTGCGCAGACTCCTTCATCACATCCCCAAGCTGTCCGGTCAGCTGAATACGTCCTTCGTGCGACTTCAACAGGCTTACTTCAATCGTGATGATATCGCCGCCGAACTGCGTGTACGCAAGCCCGGTCGCCGCTGCGATCTCGTCCTGCTCCTCCATTACGCCGTAATGGAATCGGCGCTTTCCGAGAAACTCGGAGATATTCGCCTCGTTGATCGTGACGTGACCGACTTTTCCCATGACGACCTGCTTCGCGACTTTCCGGCAGAGTGAGGCGAGTTCACGTTCAAGGTTTCGCACTCCCGCTTCGCGCGTGTATTCCCGGAGAAGCTTCATCACGCCATCGTCCGTGATCGTGATGTGCTCCGCCGTCAAACCGTGATCTTTGCGTTGCTTGGGAATCAAATATTTGATAGCGATATTCAGCTTCTCCAGCTCGGTGTATCCTGCGAAATTGATAACTTCCATTCTGTCTTTAAGCGCCGCCGGAATTGGGTCAAGCAGGTTGGCAGTCATCACGAACATCACGTCCGACAGGTCGAAAGGAACCTCCATATAGTGATCGCTGAATTCGCTGTTCTGCTCGGGATCAAGAGCTTCGAGCAGGGCGGATGAGGGGTCGCCCCGGAAGTCCATGCCGAGTTTGTCGATTTCGTCCAGCATGAAAACAGGATTGCTTGCGCCCGCGTTCTTGATTCCTTGCAAAATTCTGCCCGGCAACGCGCCGATGTACGTGCGCCGATGCCCCCGAATCTCCGCTTCGTCCCGCACTCCTCCGAGGCTGACTCGAATAAATTTGCGCCCGAGCGCTTCTGCGATGGACTTGCCGATAGAGGTCTTGCCGACTCCCGGAGGTCCTGCGAAACAGAGAATAGGACCTTTGGTCGTTCCAGTAAGTTTGCGAACTGCGAGGAATTCCAGAATACGCTCTTTCGCCTTTTCAAGTCCGTAGTGATCCCGTTCCAGAATGCTCGCGGCGATATCAAGATCGAGGGTCTCTTCGGTCTTGACGCTCCAGGGAAGGGAGGTCAGCCAGTCAAGATAGTTGCGTATCACGGAGCCTTCCGGCGCGGCGAACGGCATCTTTTCGAGGCGCGAGACCTCTTTCAAAGCGCGTTCCTCCACGTTCTCCGGCATAAGCGCTTCGGCGATTTTCTGCCGATAGTTCTCCATTTCGCTGGCGCTCTCGTCTCGCTCGCCAAGCTCCTGCTGAATCACTTTCATCTGCTCGCGTAAGAAAAACTCGCGTTGGGTCTCGCCCATCTCTTTCTCGACTCTCGAACGAATGTTCTTCTGCAGTTCGAGTATTTCCGCCTCTTTTTTGAGCACGAGAGAGAGGGCGCGAAGACGATCCCCCACGTCCGTCATCTCCAAAATCTCCTGTTGAGCCTCGACGCGCATCTGTCTCAAATAGGGAGTGATGACATCCGCAAGGCGCCCCGGCTCTTCCGTATTCATGACGTTGATGAGGGCTTCGGGCTGAATGTTTTTGCTGATGCCGACGATGTGCTCAAACTGAGTCATGACGTTTCGCATCAGGGCTTCCGTCTCAATGTCCTTTGTTTCCTGAATTTCTACAGGCGCAACTTGAACGCGATAGTATGGCTCGGTGTGTACGAATTTGACGATTTTGCAACGCTCCAAGCCTTCCAACATGACGCGCACCGTGCCGTCCGGAATGCGCAATACCTGCATGATCTCCACGACTATGCCGACATCATATAGGTCTTCCGGCTCCGGGTCTTCAACGTGAATGTTTTTTTGAGTCACGATGAGGATGTGGCGATCTTGGGCCGCAGCCTCTTCCAGCGCGCGAACGGATTTCTCTCTCCCCACAAGCAAAGGAAATATGAGATGAGGGAAATAGACTTGATCGCGAATTGGGAGTAGCGGAAGGGTCGATGGAAACCGGCTCTCTCGTTCGAGTGCGTCAAGTTCCGGCAGAATGAAAGGATTGGCTTCGTCCAGAGATCGGAGAGTGGATTCCAGAAGCGCTTCCGCCTCTTGAGCAGCTTTCGCTTTTTTTGAAACACGGGGCATGATCGAATCAAACCTTTCAAAAGGGGATCGTTCAGAACGATTGCGGCTTACGCCGGAGCAGTAAAACATTAGGATGGATTTGGGTTACTATTGAGATTGTAAACGGAGAGTTCAATCAAACTAACCGTACAATTCGCGATCACGTGCAAAGATTCCTACCTGCAACACGAAAGTTTGCCTATTATGCCAGAGGAACGGAACGAAAGCAAATTCGGCGATTCTAGGTTAGTGCGCACTCTTGCTACTCCCGCATCTCAATGAGTTGCACCAAATTGTTTTCCGTGTCTCGGAAAGTAGCGAACATCATTCCGCCGGACTCCATTGGCGGCAGGTAGAAAGCGACTCCCTTTGTCGTCAACTCGGCATATGCGGATTGCACATCGGCAACCATCAGGGCGATTTGAACGGCGTTGATACTCAAATTAAACTCAGGTAGCGCTTCCGGAGCGACCTGCAGCCCGACGCCTTGCTCGAAAACCACCCAATCTTCCGCTTCCGATTGCACCGAAAACCCCAAAATCTCCCGGTAAAATCGCGTTGCACGCTCAATATCCTGCACTAGCGCCATCGCCATCACGCCTTGAATTTTCAAACCATCTCTCCTTCAGTCTAGAGATTTCATTTTTTGAACGCCTATCAAGTTCGCATTGTAAATGAAATATTCATTAAAATTGAAATACAGGCGAAAAGGGTTCGGACCTGTTCAAAAGTCGGATTAATACAATATTTTACCACAGCAAGGCAATTGATAAAGGAATTTGCCATAATTGTAAAGAATTGTACAGCAAGTATCTATAATTATCATTAGATCGATTCAAAATTTTAAGTATTCCAGTTGTGAAGTTCGTTGAGGTGAGAGATGCCGGAATTACAGACTGCATTGGCACAATTTATGGACTACATTCTCCTGGAACGCGGGTTGTCGCCGAACACCGCCGAAGCCTACAAGTACGACATTGAGCATTTTTTTCTCGTTGCGATGCAGAGGGGGGCAAGGCAAGCGGAGGATTTGATCGAGTCGCATATTCTCGCTTTCGTGGCGCAAGAAATGGATCGAGGATTATCGAACGGAAGCGTTTCCCGGAAGTTGAATTCCATTCACGCTTTCGCCAAATACCTTGTCATCGACGACATTCGGAAGGACGATTTTGCCGGCGGAATTGAGAAAAGGAAGCGTTCAAGACGACTGCCGCGCTCGCTCTCTATGCCGAAAGTGAAGCAGATGCTAAACCAGCCGGACCCCGGCAACCCGCGCAACCTGCGAAACAAAGCTCTCTGCGAACTTCTGTACGCAAGCGGAATTCGAGTCTCGGAGTTGACAGCCCTCACGAAAGACGATCTTGATTTGGAGGGCGGCTCCCTCCGGTGTTTCGGAAAAGGGGGCAAGGAGAGGTACGTTCCAGTGGGCAAAGTGGCTCTTTGTTACATACGCCTCTACCTCGAACAACGTAAAATGATCACGGATAGAAGAGGGGCGAACCCAGGAATTCCAGATTCGATTGAAGGCGTAAACCTCAAAAAAAGAGGGAGGCAAAAAAACGATTCAAACGAACCTCCGTCGTATGAGGAGGCGCAGAGTCCACTGCTCTTCCCGGACAGAAAAGGCGTTCGAATGAGCCGTGATCGCGCCGCACGAATCGTCGGAGATTTCGCTCAATCCGCCCAACTCGAAGAGCGCGTAACGCCTCACGTTTTGCGACACTCCTTCGCAACTCACCTGCTGACGCAGGGCGCCGACCTGCGCACCATTCAGGAACTGCTCGGCCACTCCAGCATCGCCTCAACCGAAATATACACCCATGTGACGAACGAACGCTTGAAAGAGGTCTACCGCAATGCGCACCCCCGCGCTAAGAAATAGAAAAATGGAAGAGAACGACGTTGTTTGTTGCGCAATCTGAATTGCGGTTTCGGCTTTAGCATTCTGCCGGAACGGAGGTCGGAGCATCTCTAAGATGCGAATTATAAAAGGTAGCTTAGGATACACGCATAAATTAATGCACTGAGTTCTGCTCATTTTTGAGATCAGTTTAACCTAAACTCCAGTGCAATAATTGTTACGCGTTGCCTAAAGTTGACAAAGAGCTACTCCTTTTTCATCACTTCGAAGAGTTCATCCAAGACGCCTTCATCAAGTTTGTCGCCTTCGAGGGTGCGGAAAAGAGTAGGAAGTTTTGCCAAAACCGCTTTATCGGACAGAATTCCCGGCGGTATTTCACCCCGCCCTAACGCAGCAAGTCGCAACAATTCACGATAATCAGAGCTTTCCTCAACGATACCCAATAGTCGACAGTACGGCTTCAGTTTTTCAGGACTACTCGGAGGTTGCGATAGTCCTCGCTCTAACCTGCTGTAGTTGGAGGGATCAATCCCCAGTTGCTCGCTAAATGCCCGAAGCGTAATTCGCTTCGCGATTCTTCGCGATTTGATAAATTCATTGAATGTGTTTTCCATGTCCCAAACTTCCTTTGTTGTAATTATTTTACCACATG
>JAYVOT010000705.1:0-4970 GCA_043757795.1 Chthonomonadaceae bacterium
TAAGGGAAATGTGCGGGAGGTTTGCTAAAGCGCGCCACGGCGCTGACACGCAGCTCCGATGTTGGGGGACAGAGATTAACGGGCGCAATATTCTCTGCCAATTCTCCTTTTGCAATGAAGGGGTAGGCGCGGAGCGCCGGGGAAGCGCCTGAACAAGTCTTCCAATTATTAGGATTTCCAAACGCTTCGATCAAAGCCTGAAGAATTGTTCCGGGGATGCCCCACTTGTTAAAAAACGCTCATTCAAGTATTAATTTGAATGAGCGCTTATCTTTCAAAACTCCCCGTGGAAGACTCGAACTTCCAACATTTCGGTTAACAGCCGAACGCTCTGCCATTGAGCTAACGGGGATCGTGTTTGTACGCAGAGAAAACTCTCACTACTTAGGACATGCTATTTTATCATGAGGAACGGGCATTTGTCAAGGTTCGCCTCATGAGAAATACACGATTTCAAGGAACCATCTCAATAGCGAAACTGCTCCCGAGCTTTTTGCCGTCCAATGAACGCTCCTCAACAGAGAAGAAACTTCCTCGAATAGATATCGTTGTGATCTCCGGATGTAGAAATATGTTTAAAATTTTGTCGGAGAGCAGTGCGCCAGGCATGCGCGCCTGTCTAAGAGCCTCTATAAGTTGAAGCAAGAGCAACGTATGCACTCCATCTTTTTCCGCTTTGGACCATTGCGAATAAGGATATTTTTTCTTATCAATCAACGCCTGAGGCACAGTTGGGAATAGGAGTCTGCTCACCGGATTGTAACTTCCCTTTGATGATATTTTATTTAGGACTCGATATTTTTTCAGACGACCGATTTCGTCTTTGATTTCTTCCTCAATGGAAATTCTCTCATCCTTGTCTAGCGTCACGGTTAATTTTTCTTTAAGGTCTCTCAAATCGGAGAGGTCGCTGTCAGACATGCTCGCATCAGGATCAAACTCATCCCCCATGAACGTCAACCAGGACTTGGGAATCAGCTGAAAGATCCCTTGGGGAATCTCTTGGATGGTTTTTGCAACCGGAAGAATCCGGTGTGTGATGAGAATGTCGCCATTCTCTTTCTGCACTGATCGCCAGTTGTTGAGCTCCAAAATCGCGTTCAAAAGGGTTTCAGGCGTTTGACCGGTCGCATGAACCGACATGAGATGTTGCCTGAGATAGCTGTCCGCCAGATACTTTTTGCCCGACAGCTTTGAGAGTTCCTGAGCAAACCGTTCTAATGTCGTTTCCCCGGTGTGCATAGTAATAAGCGCCGTCTTTTTCTCCTGACAATGGCAGTGTTGCACCAGACAAAAAATTGAGAAGAAGGCGAAATACTGAATTGCAACTGTTTTGATGCTTTTAAATGATAGTCGATCTTGGATCATTTCAGACTCCTTCAGGGTTTTTTTGCAATTGGGGGCCGATGCCCCGCGCTATTCAAGTATTGCAACTCATATTCCGGCTTAAGCGGGATGAACCTCAGAGTCATCGAGCTCAGCGGATGGTTGTCCATCTCAGGATAGCTAGCTTCAAGCGCGATTGTTTCCGGCAAGGGAACTGAAATGTTGTCCGATACAAACTTGCTGTAGCACATAAAGTATCTCGGAACATAGGTGACCGAATTGCTGATTTCCTTGATGCTATCGACGAACTGATAGCACAGAAACGACTTAGCGCTCATTTCTAACTCCGAGTACTGATTTGGAGCGAGTGAAGTCGAGGGAATATATCCTCCCTGCCTAAGTATCTGCACTTGAGGAGGGTTCAACGATTTCATGAATTGGTTCATTTGGACATCGCCGCTTTTCAGCTTATCCGGATACTCGGTCGCATCTTTCATCAGATTCATAACTTCATTGACGGTTCTACTGAGTTCAGGAAGATTCGCATCCGGATAATCATCAACATGGTTGAAGCTCTTCCGCATCAGAATCAGTCCGGATTTTGCAAACTCCCAACGGTAGTCGAATACATTTCCCAGTTTTATCAAAGCGTCTTTTAAGTTTCCTTCAAACTTGAACGGCACGGATTTCACATGGGAGACGTCATCACATACGAAGCAAGCGCCGGTCTGATCAGAAAGCGAGTTGAGTAATTTCGTCATGCTTGTTGCAGTCATATCGACCTGCACTTTCATGGAGAGCAGGCGCACATGAGCTAGTGCAGAGGGTTTTGCTTTCTGACAGTATGCGCTTTTGTAGGGTAGACATAAAAGCGAACCCAGAACTATCGTCCGAATTGCAAATGAAAGAGTCACTAGCAGTATCCTTTCGTGAGCTAATAGATGATCGGAACCCTGAATCTCATTAAGGCAACGCCCAAAAATAGTTGTACTGAGTTTCGAGACCATCCAAATAGATGCCTTAAGAACAGTTCAGCTATTTTTGGACCTTGTTTGATTCTCTTGCATGGTGTCCGAACCGGCAATGAAACAGACTCTGCCCTATACTTACATCAGACACCATAGTAGAAAAGACAACGAGCGTATCGTCCGGTTGCAATAAAATCAAATGTTAGTTGTTAGTTGTCATTCTAGAGAACGACAAGTATCCTCGCGTGACTTTCATATCCAAACTGACCGTTTGCGTCCAGAAATATAACTGTCCAACTGGAAAACCAACCACTGGCGCATCTTCATACGTTCCGTTTACTCCTGAGACAGTGCCTGCTGCAACACAAGTTTCACATTGAGCGGAAGATCTGGCAGTCGCTCCTGCGATGGTCGTACTGCCTTTCGCGTACCCCATTAACCCAAAAGTGTGGCTGATGTAAGCACTTCCCCCTCGCGACCATGTTCTAGAATAACTGACAATCATAGAAGCGTCGTTGCCAACTCCAGTGCCGGATTGCACAGTACCGAATGGAACAGGATCGAAGGTCTCGTAGTACAATCCATCCCCATGACTAAGTGGTGAATAGGTGACTCTCATCCACTGCGTTGCTTGTTGCCCAAAACAAATCATTGGAAAGAGAGTGAGAGAGGTGAATGCAGCGATGCAGAGAAGCTTCTTCATGACAAACGCTCCAATCCGATGTTGAGAGGAACGCTCCGATGTTGAGAGGAACGCTCCAATGTTGAGAGGAACGCTCCAATGTTATAATACCGCAATTCAAATGATAATGCAATCATGTTTTTAGATATTTATTACATTTTCATCTTTATTTTTCCCAATAAAAATTAAATTAAATTACCATTCTTTTCATTTTTGCTAACTCCAATTCCGTATTTCGTTTCTCGCGATTCAAATGCCGTCTATTATTCTGCTTAGTCATGGTTTGAGCTAGCAATGAAAGTTTTAAATCAAATATTATGTGCTGAGAAATGAACTTTATTCTTAACTAATACGCTAAAAGAACTGTGTCCACTTTTAAAATCAACCGAATAATCTTATTTTCAATGAGTTGATATGGGAAACAAACAGGCAAAATCGCTCGGGAACAAAGCATGCAATCCATTCGTCGAATTGAGTGTAAGAAGGATGAAGACGCTATCGACGAAATTCTTCCAATTCAATTAAAGCGATCCAGTCTGTTTCGATCCGTTCAGGATTTGTTATCTCAAAAAAATGTGCCGGTAGCTATTACGTGCGTGTACAATGCTGAAGTTTCGGTTGCCATATCGCCTGAATAAGCGAAACAGACAGTCTCTAGTTCGCGAGCGTTCGCCGGAAGGCGTATCCCCGAAGGCGACGCTCGGTTCTATCCATATCGGTTCTGATAATTACTCCTTGACCTGTTCCTTTCCATTCCCTCTCTAATGAGGGTTCCATACCCGATCTCCCCCGCTTGCCCTATTGCGACTGGGGGAGATTTTGTTTCCGATTGCTGCAAATTGTCTTCCGATTGCTGCAAATAGACTCATTGATAATGAGTCACAGGATCAAAGCGCGGAAATAGTAGAAACTAGGGGCGTTTTGCTCAATGTCACACTCCTGTCCGCTACCCGTTGATAATGAATAGAGAGGCGGAATATCCGCTCACTATGTAGAATGGGGTACAAAGCAATGATTCGCAACTATCGCACTTTAAGCATACTCGGTCTGTCCACGTTGATGTTGGGACTGTTCGCAATTCCACCGGCGCGTGCGGACTACTGCGACTACAGCGGGAGCTTGCCTTCGCATATCCGCAGGGACATTGATCGAATCAATCGGGATCTAAACAACCTTGAGGTTCTGGAAGATCGTAGAGACGAAGCCAGACAATGCCGGGATTTCGACGAGGTTCATGATCTAGACGCGAGGATTCGACCGCTGCAACGCCACATCGAGGATGAGAAACGAGATGTCAAGAAAGACATCGACAAGCTCAGAAGACAGGATAGAGACAGAGACTCGCATTACGAAGATTCGCACTACGGCAGCTCGCACGACAACGGGTCTCGCTACGGCGAAGCGCACATCGAGTATCAGGACGAAGAGAGAAACGTCGACATCACCTATCGAAATAGATCTAATGCGGCGCGACATCCGCGCATCGAGACCAACTCTCGATACGGACGCACGGACAGATCCGCATACAACAAGAGCGGCGGTCGCTATGACGATCAATCGACGAAGCGGCGCAACGACAGCTATAGAAACCGCGACGACAACTAACGCCATTTCTTGAAGACAATCAAAAGCCTCTCATGAATTTCATGAGAGGCTTTTGATTGTCTGATGCAATACAAGCGCCGCTTCAGCGCGTGAGATCGAAGGCATGTCTGCAGGAGGAAGCTCGAGAACGGTCCGCCAATAGTTCCAGTCTTGCAGTCGCATCGGATCGTCCGGTCGAAAGAGAAGGTCGCTTTCGGAGCTGAGTTGAAGTCCGGAAAGCGCGATCATTTGTACTGCATCAAACGAGGAATGCCCGTAAGGAACGTCAATATGCCAGTAAAGCGGTACTCCCGATTGAAGCAAGAGAAGCTGAAACGCGAGCAGTCGCTTCTTGTCCGAGAGGACCCTCGACGCCGGAATTTCATTTGCGATGCAGAAAGCGGCCAGTG
>JAYVOT010000706.1:0-4963 GCA_043757795.1 Chthonomonadaceae bacterium
ATTGGCTAAAGCCAAAAACTGCTTGATCTCTTGAGTCTCACTCTCCATTTTACGCTCCTTAGATTCCTGTGCTGCCGAACCCGCTTGAGCCTCGATCCGTATCATCGAGATCTTCCGATTCTATCCAGCAAACTCGTGCCACAGGAGCCGCGACTAGTTGCGCCATTCGGTCTCCTCTGCGAAGCGTGAAAGGCTGTGAGCCATGATTGATGAGGATCGCTTGTATGACGCCTCGATAGTCCGCGTCAATGGTTCCGGGCGAATTGACTAGCGTCACTCCGTGCTTGACGGCGAGGCCGCTTCTCGGTCTTATCTGCGCCTCATAACCTTTCGGAAGAGCGATGCGCAGACCTGTCGAGACCAGGAGTCGCTCACCTGGTTGAATAGTGACCTGTCCCTCGACGTTTGCATACAGATCCACCGCCGCCGCGCCATCGGTGGCGTAAGATGGAAGCGGCAGATCAAGGGCGTCCGGTTCGCGTTTGACTGCGATTGAAACCTGGAACTGAGAGATTTCTGACAAAAGTGCGCTCCTGAAGCGAAATTTCGCTTACGCTTCGATCTCTAGAGTCGGTTCTCCCGCGGATTGAGGTTGTTTGACAGGAACGCGGAACCAGAAAGTCGATCCTTTGCCGAGTTCGCTCTCTACCCACATATAGCCCCCGTGAGCCGCTATCAGGTTTTTCACCAGGAAGAGCCCGATACCCGTTCCGCCCGCTTTGCGATGATCCTTGTTGTCCAGTCTAAAGAACTTCTCGCCCAACTTTTTAAGCGAAGCTTCCGGAATCCCCGTGCCGTGATCCTTGACTCCCATCATCATCGACCCAACAGGAAACTCTTCGCTAGGCGGCTCAATTCGGCAAATAATTCGCACTTCTCCGCCATTCGGGGCGTACTTTATCGCGTTTGAGACAAAGTTTTGGAGGATGTTTTGAATCTTGTCCGGGTCGGATTCGATGCGAATATCCGCCGGATCAAAGTCGATCACCAGGGTGTGTTTGTCTGTTCGTCCCTTCTGTATGTCGATGACTTCAAGGGCTGCTTTTCGAATATCGACGTTCGGCTCGTAGTTCATCTCGATTCCCGCCGCGCCCATTTTCTCGATACGAGAAACGTTCAGCAGGTCATTGATAAGACGACTGAGGCGATCCACGTTCTCGTCGATGATGTTGTGGAACTCGCGACGATCTTCAAGCGTGTACCACTCCTCTTTCTCATCGTCGAGCAACGTCCGAACGAACCCCTTCATAGGCGTCAGCGGAGTTCGCAGTTCATGCGAAACAATTGAAACGAACTCGGTTTTCATGCGTTCGACGTTGCGAATGTCCGTAATATCGTTGAAGATGACGACAGTTCCTATGGGCTTGTTGTTGTCGTCTCGAACGGAAGCTGCGTGCAACTGATAGATATATTCAAGATCATCGTCGTCCGTCATCGAAAACTCGCCCGGGCCGTCCGGTTCAGCGCCTTCCTCTTTCACGGGTGCGACATAATCTTCTGACGCTTCCGCAATCTCGCGCTTCAAAATTTCGAGGCACTTCTCATCTTTTATCACTTCTTCAAGATTGGCTCCAAGCGGATTCTGTCCTTCCTTGACTCCGAACATGAGTCTTGCATGGGAGTTCATCTGACCGATTCGACCTTGTTGATTGATAAATAGAAGACCTGCAGTGAGACTTTCAAGAGTGTGCATCAATTTCTGGCGCTCTTCAAACACTTCTTGGAACATCTGCGCGTTGCCGATGACTGCCGCTGCGTTTCGTGAGAGTCTCTCCAGCAATCGAACGTCTTCGTCAATAAACTCGCCGTCATACCTTTTATTGAAGCAGTGAAGTACGCCGATCGTGACGCTTTCGATGAGTTTATTAGACTCGTCTCGTTTCTCTATAAGCAGAGGGACGGTCACCCCATTTCGAACTTTGAGTTTCTCCAACAAAGTTTTGATGGCTTCAGTGTCGCCGTCAAAATTCTCAAATATGGTAGGTTCGCAATTCCTAAAGACATCGCCGGAAAAAACGCTCTCAAAAGGGATGCGAAACAAGTCAACTTCTTGGTCGGTTATTCCCCAGGCGGGAGCGCGAGCTGTCAAATCGCCGGACTCTCGATCTCTCACCATGATAACGCATTTTTCCGCCTGAACGATCATCGCAGTTCGTTGCACAAGCCGCCGTAGAGTCTCTTCAAACTCGCTAATAGGAACATTCAAATCTTCCGTGTGAGCGCTTACCCTTGCGCCCTCCATTTCCAGATTCTTTTGTTTGGCTGACTTAAGTTCTTGTTCAAGCTGCTCGATTCGGAGTCGCAGCGCCGTCAACTCTTCCGTTGGGTCCTGTGCCAATTGCCGATCCCTTCTCTGCCGCATTGTCTGAGTGTAAAAATTGGAACTCCCCGCCTTGACAGACAATCGTCGAAACTAATCAATTATATCACACCCTTGCAAGGAGCGTCAACTTTCGCATAAAAGGAGTACGGAATAGGAGGTCGAAACGACTTGCTGCACAGGCAAAGCGAATTGAAATGTTTTCTTCTTAACCGGATGCGGGTTCCGCGCTAATTTTGGCAATGATCGCCTCTTCCCTGCGGACAATCAGTTTATCAGCGAAAAGAATGGAAAGAGAGTAAAGAGCCAGTGCATAGATCGCTCCTGCAGGAACCGTTACAGCCAACCAACCTGCGCCGATCCCGAAAAACTCGAAAGTCGGCAGAAGCAAACCTGCAATAATGGGAAGTATCAGAACAAATGAACCGAAGAACGCCAGCATGTAGAGCAGCATAAAGGCGCACCCCTGACTGGAGTTTCGTTGAAATGTCTTCCACCCCTTCATCACAACCCGAACCGGGAAATAGAGCGAAAAAACGTTCCCTATCGCCATCGTCACTAGAAGGCTCATTTCAATTTGCGCGAAAACGAGTCCGCCCAATCCTAAATCGCCTTTCAAAACTGCGGTTGCGACTGCGAAAACCAAATTAACGCATGAAAGCATCGTGAAATGAAAAAGATTTTTGCCTAGAATAATCTGTCTGCGGGGAGCCGGAAAGAGGAAGAGCAAATTCACAGCCCCGCCTTCCGTACCGAAAATATTGTAGGGCATCTGACATTGCGAAAAAGTCATGAGGGATGCCATCGCCCAGACGATTGAATTCGAGACCGCCCTGGGAGTTCCTAGGAACATCTCTTTTTGAGACTGGCTGTTGTTTGTGATCGCGAGAATGATGACGGGCCAGAAGAGGTTGGCAAGCATCATCTTATAAAACGGGTCGCGTAGCAAGTATCGAAACTCTTTCCCTGCTATCGCAAGCGTTGCAGAAGGCATCCAACGCAAAAAGGCGGGAGACTCTGGGAGCCCCATCGGGGAGTCGTCTTTGTGCGTTTTTCCCGATAAAGCGATTCCGAATGGTTTTGAGTTGACAGGCGGAGAAGCTGAAACGGCGGGTTTGCCGGGCGCAACGATCATATCACCCGAATAGACCTTCGTCAAGAGAGCTGATGCGAGATAGACGGTTCCTACTGTGAAAGCTCCCATTCCCGCAAGAAACGCGATAGCGAGCGGATAGTTTCCGTCATGGGCGTAAGAAATCGCCTTTGCAGCCCAACCGGGCGGCAACCAGAGAATCCCCTGCCAGACCGAAGTATGCGTGAACTCCAACCAGTCCGTGGATCTCATCTGATTATTGAAGACGAATCTTAAGTAGTAGACCATCCAGAGAATCGGCAATACGAGCAGAATGGCGTCTCGGAATTTACGACTTGAGAAGAGTGCGGAGCCGGTCATGAGAATCGCTTGACTGAGTGCGAGAGTGTGGAAAAGAAAGAAGACAAGAGCTGGAAAAGCGATCAGAATTGCAAGGGGTCCGGAGGAAAATCCGATGAGAATCGAGAGGAAGAGCGGCATGAGGAGAACCACCGGGCGATCCAAAAGCGAACTCAACAAAACTCCGGTGAAGAGTTTTCGCATGGAGAGCGGGAAAACAAACAGCTTTGTTACGTCGTATCCGTCACTCAGCGAGTAGCCCATGATCGGAATGAGCAACCAGAATAAGTAGACGCCGAAAAGAGTGAGTTCCAGCGCATGCCCCTTATCAGGCATCGCGCGAGTAGTATAACTGAACAAAGCCACGAAGGCGATAGCGATGGAGGCAGGGACAAAGGCGAAAAGCATCAAAAGCGTGCCCAACCACTCGGATTTGCTTTTTACGTATCCCCGAAGCAACAGCTTCATTTTGAGCCAGAAAAGTAGGCGTATCTGCTGCATACTGTCGTTATTCGCCAATATACCCCTCCAATTTCGTTTATAGCCAATTCAAGGTTTCCGGCTCGACTCTGGCATCGACCAGAGTGAGAAAGACGTCTTCAAGCGAGGTGTCGCTACCGGTGTGCGCAGCCTCGCGAAGCTCGTTTAGCGTGCCTTCCGCTACGATTTGCCCGTTGTGAATGATCGCGACTCGACTGCAGAGTTTCTCAATAACCTCCATCACGTGCGAGGTGATGAAAATCGTCGTCCCATGTTCGATTAATTGACGCATCACGTTCCGAATGGATCGAACAGAGATCGGGTCAATGCCGTTGAATGGCTCGTCAAGAAAAAGCACGCGCGGTCTGTGAATTAAAGCTGCGGCGAGAGCTACCTTTTTTCGCATTCCCATAGAGTAGTCCACAATCATTTTTTTGCGAGAATCGGTCAACTCCATGAGTTCAAGCAGACTTGCCGCTCGATCCGACGCCTCTTTTTTAGAGAGACCGTACATCTGTCCTGCGAAGAGCAGATATTCCTCGCCGGTGAGACGCTCATATAGGTTTGTCTCTTCAGGCAGGACTCCGATGAGGCGTTTAACTTGAAGGGGGTCGGCGTGCAAGTCGATCCCAGCGATTTGAATCTGTCCTGAATCCGGTCTCATCAAGCCGCAGAGCATTTTGATCGTTGTCGACTTTCCAGCTCCGTTCGGCCCAAGAAATCCAAAAAAT
>JAYVOT010000707.1:0-4932 GCA_043757795.1 Chthonomonadaceae bacterium
TGAACGGTCTGCTCAATGGACGGCGTTTTGATTGCGAGATCGGTCTTGTACTTCTCCGCGACCTCTCTCTCCTCTTTTTGCCGAATGAAACCGAGCGAGGAGAGGGACTTCAAATTTGCCAGCGTGTTGTTCTCTCGAACCGCCATTCCCATAACAAGCCCCTGTTGCTTTCTGTCTTCCGTCACAAGTCCGATGCCATGCTTAATGGCGTCCTGCGGAGATTTGATCTTGACCGGTTGACCGAAAACCTCGATCACCCCGCTAGAAATCGGGTCTGCGCCGAAGATCGCTCTCGCCGTTTCAGTGCGCCCCGCTCCCACGAGTCCGGCGATTCCGAGCACCTCTCCCTGATGGACAGTAAACGAAATGTCGTGCAGAATCCCATCTCGATTCAAATTGCGAACAGTGAGAGCCGGACCGCCCTGTTTCGCGGCCACTTTCGGAATCGCGTCCTTCAGTTCGCGCCCAACCATTAGTTTGATGATCTCTTCGCGCGTCAGGTCGCTCACGTTTTTTGTCGCAATCCACTGCCCGTCTCGCATGATCGTCGCTCTGTCGCACACTTCCATGATCTCTTCAAGGCGGTGCGAAATGTAGACGATGCTGACTCCTTCGGATTTCAGCTTCAGCATCAGTTTGAAGAGCGCTCTCAGTTCATGATCCGTGAGAGTGGCGCTAGGCTCGTCCATCACGATGATTTTCGACTTTTTGCTTGTGGCTTTAGCGATTTCGACCATCTGTTGCTGCGCCACGCTCAGCTGATTGACCGGCGTTCGAGCGTCGAACTGCACGCCGAGGTTGTCGATAACCGATTGCGCCTCCCGGTAGAGCGTCTTAAAATCGACGATTCCCGGCATGAATCCCACAGGTTCGCGCCCCAGAAAGATATTCTCGCCTGCGCTGAGATAGGGAACAAGATTGAACTCCTGATAGATGATGGAGATTCCCAGAGACATCGCTTTCTGCGGACTATCGATGGCGGCGAGCGTTCCATTGATGTAAATCTCGCCGCTGTCCTTCGACTGCGCTCCCGCGAGAATCTTCATCATAGTTGACTTGCCCGCTCCGTTTTCACCCAGAAGCGCGTGAATCTCCCCGACTTCCACGCTCAAAGAGACGTCGTTGAGCGCCCGAACTCCGGGGTATTGCTTACTGATCTTTCGCATTTCCAGAGCGGGGATCGCGTTGTTTTTCAATTCGGAAGTCGCTGTCAATGAGGGGTCCTTTCAGGGAGCAAGTTCAATATCCGGCGTTGCGGACAGTATTCAGGAATCGCTTGTGCCGCTCTCGCGTCCGGAAGAACTAAAAAGCGCTTTTGCAGGTATCGCATCCGCTGTACGCCATATGGCGAGTATTTCGACGCCCGCTCTTACCTAATCACGCGTCTGCAACTCATCTGTTTCAAAATCTGGCGCTTTCACAATCCGGATTGTATCCTACTTTGCGGGAATTTGGCTGGAAATTGCTTTCAGTTTACGATCGGAACGCCAATATGAGCCGATAGCGTCTCAACGAATCTTCTGGAATCGTTCTCTTGTTGACCTTGAGTGAACTGTGAAGCAAGTTTCTCCTGCCAATACCACCAGTCCGGGAGGAAGTTGTTATTGACGAAAGCGCCCGCTCCGTAAAAACGAAACAAGACGTAAGTCTCCCCGTTTCTGAGCTTCAAGCCCACTGTAAAGAGTTGCTTCTCCTGATAAGCTCCCCAGGAAATTTGAGACCCGATGTCCATGTCCGCATATTTGTAAGAGATCGCCGCAACTTGATCGAACGGGATGTATTTCCAACGCTTTGCGACCCAGAAGCTTCGGTCGCAAATTCTCACTTTGTCCTGTTGCATGTCGATGTACGCTTTTCGTGAAGCGGAGCCAAGGGCGAGGGTCTGCAATAACCAACTTGATTTCGCCACAAGACAGCCGCCCTCATGACTGATGGAAGGACGAATATGCAAGAGTTTTCCAAAAATCAGTTCCAGCATCGGCGGATTCCCTCAGGCAAAGTTCTATCCGCTCAAGGGCGGGTTGAACTCCTGACAATGTTTCTAGTCTGAATATGAAAGCCTTCGTACAGCCCGAACAAAGTTCTTGAAACTGGGAGAACGCTCGTTCTCCACATCCAGATGTGGCGCAATCGCACGAGCGCCCCCGACCTTTTCAAAATCCGGAACCAATTTCAAGATTCTTTTAGAAGGTTGAGGATGGGAATCAGGGTCTCGATACCCGCTTCGATTCTGATTTTTGGCTATTTCCGGCTTCTCGAATGCGAGTGAAAGCGCTTTCAAATCCGCCAAATACCAGGACTCCAACTCAAAACAGACAATTCGGACAACTGTTTCAGGACGCCCCGCGTCCTCGCATAATTTCGCAAGTCGAAGTTTAAGATTAATGCAGTCTTCCTTGTCTTGATCTTGGAGGATTATGAAACGGTCATTCTTATCTGTCCAGCCTTTCAGTTTACGAGGGATCGACTTAACAAGATCGCTCTTGCCTTCGTGTTTAACGACCGAGAAAAGTTGATCTTTCCCAAATATGCGAGGTAGAAGGAGTTCAAGCAGAGTTTTCATTGAAAGCTCTTCCACCATAAAGATCAGCCTGCTCATGCCGGGCCGGAACCTGTAAAGAGTCCCTGTTTCCAGAGGGCGCCGGGCAAGTCGCCTTCCGCAATCAACGCTTTCAGGTTTTCCACGTCTCCGGCTCGAAAGATTTGGGTATAGCCCTTTTCTTTGGTCAGCCAGAAGAGTTCGTGCAGTTCAACTCCGTTCACGAAATCCGGTGAATGCGTTGAGATAAACACCTGCTCGCCTTTCTTCGCGTATCCGCGAAACTCCTCTGCAAGCTCTTCTAGAAGTTCAGGGTGGAGTTGATTCTCAGGCTCTTCAATAGCGAGCAATGGGTGCGGGTTCGGATCGTTGAGCAACAAGAGATAGGCGAACATTTTTATCGTTCCATCAGATACGTGTCTGCCGATGAAGGGGTCTTTGAAAGCTCCATCTTTGAACTTCAACACAACTCTCCCATCCGTTGTGACTTCCGCCTCGACTCTCTCCACGCCGGGAATAGCTCGTTTCATCTTCTCTAAAACTCTATTAAAGGCATTTGGATGGTTTTCAAAAAGGTATTGTGCAACAAGCGGCAAGTTCTCGCCCCTAGTTGAAAGTTGTTCAGCATAGCTTGCTTCCTGACTTTCACGCGCGTCGCTGATGTGAAAGTCGGAGATATACCAGTTTTCGATCAACTTGCGAAAAGCGGCGATGGCTTTGAACTTCTGAAACTGTCCCAGTCCTTTGATAGCCAGAATGTCCGGCGAGTCCAATTTCTGAAAATCGCGCTTCTCCGCGACGCCGGGAGTCTCATACTCATCCTCATTTGTAATGGCTTGCCCCTCGCCATTTTTGAAGTCAAGGAATCTCCAGGGGCGTCCAGTTTGTCCCCGTCGATATTGCAACAGTTCTTTTTCAACTAAAACTTGACCGTCTCTCTGATTGATCTGTACTTCATAAGTGATGAGAGGGCTTTTTACGGTCTCACGGAATTTAATTTCAATGACAATAGGACCCGTTTGATTTCGGGAAACCACCTGATTGTAACCGCCGCGCTTTGCAAGCGCCTGGCGCACATTGTTTTTAAGCGAGTCTTGCAAAAAGGTGAAGACATCGAATAGCGACGATTTTCCAGAACCGTTCGCTCCGAGAAACACGCACATTCCGGGCAACTCCGTAATAGAGACGTTTTGAAACATTTTGTAGTTTTGTATCTTTATCGCTTCAATTTTCATGTTGTATTCAGGAACTTATCGTTTGTTTTGCGAGTAAAAGCGCCTTCGATCCCTTTTCTCGGCGGAGCTTTTTAGTCCCCGGAATTAATTCCCAGTCACGGCGACGCCTCGCGTCCATAGCGTACAGCAAGAAAAGTATCGGTCTCGCGTCCGCAGGTCGCCCAATCATCTGCTAAGGGTTTTTTCAACCTCAGGGTCGGATTTTTGGAGCCAGCTCCTCCAGATTACGCAACCTAGATTTTTTCGCCCATCCGTTTCAAAGCGGTCGTTGCGGCGACGTCGTTTGCGTTGAGCTTTAACGCCTCTTTGTACTGTGCGACTGCGTTCTCTTTCTGTCCGATTTTCTCATACAACTCTCCCAGTTTGACTCTGATTTGCGCGCGAACTCGCGGATTGTATACTTCGGAAGTCGCTAGTTTGAGATAGAGAGGAATCGCGTCCGCCTCTCGCTTGTCAGCGACGTAGCGCAACGCGAGAGTGGTTGCGGCGGCGTAGTCGTCCGGAACCTCTTGCACGATCAGCTTCAGTTGCGCGATTTCTTCGTCTTTGTTTCCGGTCTGCGCGGCGGTTCTTGCAAACTGCCGCCTTATGAGCAATTTTTGCGCGGGAGTGATTTCAGTCCGGGCGATCAACTCTTTATAGAGTTTGAAAGCCTCTTCGGAATGACCTGCGATCGCCAATTGATCCGCCAGGTTCGACTGAGCGTTCAGGTCTTTCGGAGAAAGCGCCGCGATGCGTCTCTGAATCGCGAGCGCGTCCTCTTTTCGATTCCGCTGATTCATCAGGGAGACCGCCGTATCGAGAACCGGGCGTTCCGTCTTATGCTTCTCGATCACGCTCTTCAGGTAGTCCCAACCCTTCTCCTCTTGCTTTTGCCGCACATACTCGTCCAATACCACCGCCATAAGAGTGGAGTTCGCAGGCGTTTTCTCAAAACGGGGCGTTGCCCAGGTCAAAAAATCGTCCGGTCTCTTTTCCTCGGAAAAAACGTAAGCGACATCCGCATACATCTGTCGGTTCTCCGGGATTTTGAGCAACTGCTTTTCGTAGATCGCTTTCGCCTCCGAAAAGCGTTTCAAGTGCGTGAGAATGACCGCTTTCTGATCCAGCGCCCACAGGGCGCGGGGATCGACAGCCAGCAGAGCGTCATAAGTTTTC
>JAYVOT010000708.1:0-4929 GCA_043757795.1 Chthonomonadaceae bacterium
TCCTTCGACGGACGAAAATTGGATCATGGGATTCTTCGAAGTTTTTTTCATTGTTAGGAGCGACTCTATATTGCCGCCTTCCTCTCCTTCAAACACGAACACGGGACATTTTATCGAGCTTAACCATAGACCCGGCGAACGCAGTTCTCGCTCTTTTATGTTTGAAGCGTCGAATGGCGTAAATCCGGAGTTGGAGCCATACCTTCCAATATCTTCGACTGGCCCGAATGAGAATACCGCTCTAAATTTCGAGGACAGTTCCGCACTGAGCAGTACAAGCGTTCCGCCTGTGCTATGTCCGCCGAGGTAAATACGATTCGGATCGACATAACTCAGTTTTGCGAGGTAATCCGCTGCTGCAATCACATCGTCCGCCTCTCCCAAAAAGCCCTCCGGTTCTCCAGGATTGTCATTGCCGCCCCTCAATGAAGGATACATCATCAACAAGCCAGCTTCACGATACTGCTTTGCAGATTGATCGTTGGAGAGGTCCCGATCCTCCCAAAAACTTGCGTCAATGCTATGGCTGTCTCCTCCTGAAATCCAAATAATTACCGGATGCCGCTTGCCGTCGCGCGGGTCAACGTTGGCATACGCTGCGAGTTTGCCCTTCGGAGAATCATAGGCGACGAGACCAAACCTCTTTGAGGGAGATGCGGGAACCGGAGTCTTATCGCGACTCTGTGGAATGAGCTTCGAGACGAATCCCGATCTTGCCTGCTTGAGAGTCATGTCTCGGCGCAAGCCGATGACTCCGACGAAGGTTGCGCCGAACAGTACTGCCGCTATGATGAGGAGAGAAAAACGTTTCATTCGGAAATATTCGCCTTTCGATGAAAACAAACTGACAAATTACAAAAATTGACGGAATGTTGCAGTAGATGCCGTTGACTGGAGAGGGCCCTTCCTACTCTCTGCTCGCTTCCGCTCCGCTTCGCGGCAGCTTAATTGAAATAATACTCGATTTCAGGTTTTTTCACGACTCGTCTTGACAATCGCGGGCGAATTGCCTATAATAATAAAAGTGTAGAGCCAGGCTCCCCTGGGCGGATAGCGAAAGCTGTCCGCTTGTTTCGTTCGGGGACTCACTTCAAAATAATCGCCTCCGAATCCCCTCTCACGCATCGCCTGGCAGAGGGAAAAGGGAGGTTCGTACGCCCCTACGCGACGAACCTCAGAGTCGTCGCCGGGGTCGGAGGGCGATTCTATGGCAAATATCATCGTGGTCGGCGCTCAGTGGGGAGACGAATCGAAGGGCAAGATCGTCGATTACCTCACTCCTGATGCGGACATGGTTGTTCGATACGGAGGCGGCAACAACGCCGGACACTCCGTGATGGTCGGGAGCGAACTCTACAAGCTCCACCTCGTTCCCTCAGGAATTCTCCACTCGCAAGTCACCTGCGTTCTCTCGGACGGAGTCGTCATCGACCCCGGCGTTCTCGTCACTGAGATCGAAGGGTTGAAAGCCCGCGGAGTTTCCTTCGAGCGCTTCCTCATCTCCGCTTCAGCGCACGTCATTCTTCCCTATCACTGCCTCTTCGACAGGCTCAATGAAGAGCGACGCGGCGCCGATAAAATCGGCACGACCGGGCGCGGCGTTGGGCCCGCCTACTCGGATAAAGCGGCGAGATGCGGCATTCGCATGGGCGAGTTCATCGATCCCGCCCGTTTCGAGGCGCGTCTCAAAGTCGTGTTGGAAGAAAAGAACTCGATCTTGACGCGGGTCTACGGCGCGGAACCTCTCTCTCTCTCCTCCATCGTTGCGGAGTATCGTGCCTATGCAGAGGCTCTCAAACCCTACGTAGCGCACATCGCTCCCCTCGTCTATCAGGCGGCGAAGAGCGGCAAAGGCGTCGTTTTCGAGGGCGCGCAGGGAGCTATGCTTGACTTGGATCTCGGAACCTACCCCTACGTCACCTCCTCGCACCCAATCGCAGCCGGAGCTTGCCTCGGCACGGGAGTGGGTCCCCTGATGATCGACGGCGTCATCGGGATCGTCAAATCCTACACCACTCGCGTCGGGGCGGGAGTTTTTCCCACGGAGCAACTCAACGAAATCGGCGAGTACATTCGAGAACGCGGTCATGAGTACGGGACTACCACGGGAAGACCTCGGCGTTGCGGTTGGCTGGACGCGGTCGTTCTTCGAGATGCATCGCAAATCAACAGCTTGACTTGCATCTCCACCGGACATCTTGGCGTGCTCGCAGGACTGGAGTCGGTCAAAATCTGCACGGCATACAAAACGGACGCAGGCGAAATTTTGCAAGACCTGCCCTGGGATCTTTCGTTCCGGGAAGACATTCAACCCGTCTACGAGACCCTTCCCGGCTGGGGCGAAGAGGTCTCGAAAGCTCGCACGTGGGATGCCCTGCCTGTGAACGCGAAAGCCTATATAGAACGGATCGAATTCCTGACGGGGTTGCCCGCAGGCATGATCTCCGTCGGTCCCGGCAGAGAAGAGACGATCGTGCGCGAGGCAGTTCTAAGCGCAACGTTGAAGAAAGCGAAAGGCAAAGGGTAGGGAGCGTAGGGTAGTCTTGCCAGGGCGCGCATATGCAAGACTACCGCCTCATTTTCTTACCCCCAAAGTTGGATGCGGCATGTCCGCGCCGGGGGCGCAAAGAAGAGGGTAGAGCAAGGAGAATCGATTTCCGATGGAGCAACTTGACGAAATAAAACCTGAACTCTTTCTTGATAGAGAACTGAGTTGGCTGGAGTTCAACCGCCGCGTGTTGGACGAAGCGAACAACGCGACTCATCCGCTTCTCGAAAGGCTGAAATTTCTCGCTATTTTCAGCAGTAATCTCGACGAGTTTTTCATGATCCACGTTCCAGGAATGCAGGATCGCAATCTCGAAGAGTCAGGTAAACTGACTGCGGAAAGAACCTTCTCCGCTTCGCTGACCGCGATCAAAGAGCGCCTCGACCCGATGTTGAAAACGCTAAGCGACTCTTTTCGCGACATCACGGAGGAGCTGTTCAAGCACGACATCCGCATCCTGAAATTCTCCGACCTCCACGGAGTTTACCGGGAACGCCTGCGCGCGCATTTCGAAGAGGAGATGCTCTCCGTCCTCACCCCTCTCGCAGTCGATCCGGGCCATCCTTTCCCGCACATTTCCAATCAGAGCATCAGCCTCGCCGTCGTTCTGAGAAACCCGGATATCGACAAAGAGCTTTTCGCAAGAGTCAAAATTCCCGGCAAACCCGCTATGTCCCGCCTCGTTCCCGTTCCCGGCCATGGGAGTCATTTCGTTCTGTCGGAAGACGTGATCACCTCCAATATACATCGCCTGTTTCCCGGAATGGAGGTCATCGGTTGCCATCCGTTTCGGGTGACCCGCGACTATGATCTGGAGTATCATGAAGAAAACGCGGAGAGCGTGCTGGGAATGGTGGAAGAGACGCTCACGATGCGCCGAAAAGGCGCTCTCGTGCGACTCGAAATCGAAAAGGGGATGCCGGAATCGGTGCAAGACAGACTCATGGAAGAGCTTGAGGCGCGGGACGAACAGACCTATTTCGTCGATGGACCGCTCAGCCTGAACGACTTTTTCTTTCTCACTAATCTGGACTTCCCGGAGTTGCGAGACGAACCCTTCCTCCCCGCTATTCCCGCCGCTTTGCAGGGCGGAGCGGACCTTTTCAACGCGATTCTAGAGGGCGACATTCTCCTGCATCATCCCTATCAGTCGTTCGGGTGCGTCACGGAGTTCTTACGAAAAGCGGCGGAAGACCCGCAGGTTCTCACCATCAAACACACGCTCTATCGCACGAGCGACAACTCTCCGATTTTGAAAGCCCTTATTCGAGCGGCGGAGAACGGGAAGCAGGTGGCTTGCCTGGTGGAGTTGAAGGCGCGGTTCGATGAGGAGAACAATATCAATTGGGCGAAGCTGCTGGAGGGGGCGGGGGTTCATGTGGTCTACGGGCTTCCCAACCTCAAGACGCACAGCAAAGTGACGCTCGTGGTGCGAAAAGAGCCGGACGGATTGCGGCGATATCTGCACATCGGGACAGGGAACTACAACCCGAAGACGGCGGCTGTCTACACGGATATTGGAATTTTGACCTGCAACAAAGACCTGGGCGCAGACGCGACGGAACTCTTCAACTACCTTACAGGCTACGCGCGAGACATTCGTTATCGCAAATTTCTAGTCGCGCCGCACACTCTCCGCTCCCGGTTGGAGGAGATGGTAAGGCGCGAGACCGACTTGCATACGCCGGAAAAGCCCGGCAGAATCATCGCGAAGATGAACGCTCTCGTCGATCCCGCTCTTATTAAGCTCCTTTACGAAGCCTCTCAAAAGGGCGTACAAGTCGATCTTCTCATCCGGGGAATGTGTTGTCTGCGCCCGGGAGTTCCGGGACTCTCGGAAAACATCCTTGTGCGAAGCGTCATCGGCAGGTTTTTAGAGCACAGTCGCATCTTCTACTTCCGAAACGGAGGCAATGAGGAGGTCTATATCGGCAGCGCGGATTGGATGACTCGCAACTTGGACAGACGAGTGGAAGTGGTCACGCCGGTTGAAGACGCACGACTGCGCAAGGCGCTTCTTGAGGACGTGCTGGAACTGACTTTGCGCGACAACTGCCAATCGTGGGACTTGCGACCCGACGGCACTTATGTGCGAAACCGCCCTGCAAACGGCGAAGAGCGCTTCAGCGTTCAAGAAGAGTTGTTGGCGAGGTGCCGGGCTTCGACACTCTAAGTTGTGCCTGATTCCAGTTTCATAGTTTCCCTCAAGGCGTCAAGAAACTATGAAACTGGAATCGGGCTGGAAAGCCTGCTAAAAGGCATCCGGGAGCCTTTGCACCTGGACTATTTCTCGGTATGGGATTTCCTAAATATCGACGGTTTCCCATTTGAGAAACCGGCGATATCTAGTTATCGGGATGCGCTGGACCACAGAAAATAGC
>JAYVOT010000709.1:0-4922 GCA_043757795.1 Chthonomonadaceae bacterium
TTTTAAGTCCTCTGTCTCTGCCATTGGACTACGCCCCCGTAACGAGAGATATGAAATCCGAATAACCCGCGTAATCTCTCTGCGGCTCTTATTATAACCCTAAGATGTGACTGCGTCAAGGGTAATCGCGGATCGAATTGCAGGGAAGTTGCTCAAGTCATCTTAGAGGGCAACGCGATATTGACTTTTGCAAGTTGCGTTAATCGCAGTCAGACTCCTTTTCTCCCGCCTCAAAATAACTCATCAGCCAGATCAAAGCGAATAGGAAACACAAACCCAGCGGCGCATAATAGTGAGTTGCGGCAAGTCCAACTAGAGGATGGATGCGTGAAAGCGGATTTTTCAATTGAAAGAAAACCGGACAAATTAAAAGGAAAGCCAGAAAAATCGAAATTTTCCAGAGGGTCGTTCTTCGTTTGGACTGTTTCAAACCATAGTCTGCAAGCCCGAAAATCACGAATAGCGTTCCTGCAAGATCATAATGTCGATGATAAAAAAGAAGCAGAGTCGCTATCATTAGCAAAGGCGTTTCGAGAGGGTGAGAAAACGGTTCACCGTTGAACTTCTTCGATACGCGCAAGTAAATCACTCCGCCTGCAATCATCGCGGACAACATCCAATTCAACAGCGTTACTCTGGAACGCTCATTCCCAATAATCAAAACCGAAGCTCTCTTTGCATTGATGATAAGATCCGGTCGATAGCGATATACTTTTGTCATTGGATCGTAGGAGGTGTTCTCCCCGCTTTCGACGCTGAGAAGCGCTTTGTAGCTTTTTAGCGTCTCCGGTGCGCCTGCAGGCAGTATGAGAATCAGATTCAAAGCTGTGAACACGACGACAGCCGCAAAGAACGCTTTCCAACTGCGACACAGGGCGAGGTAGAGGATAACAGGAATCGCCAGGGTGAATTTCGACAACGCTAATCCAACGAGCATTCCGCCCGCAATCGGTTTTGAACGCGAAAAAGAGAGTAACCCTCCAGCAATCAACGCGAAGGAGATGAGCGAAGACTGCCCGTATTGAATGATCTCAAAAACGGATGGCAGAAGCAAGACAAACCCTGTGAATAAATAGGCTTGAGTTTTCGTAAGTTTTTTGGATGATTTCGGCAACGCGATCGCGACGAATAGAGCCGCAGTGAAGTTAAGAACCACTATCGCATAGTATGCGAACTTAGGTTTTAGCAATAGTACTGGAATGTAGAAAAGAGCAAGACTAGGCGGGTTGATGTAACCGGAGAAACTGTGAGGATCGAGGCTCTTGGGAGAACCGTCCCGCATCCACTCTTGAAACACCCATTCCCGATCATAAACGTTGTGACCGGAGAGGATTGCTCGTGCCGCGTAGTAAAAAAGTCCGTTGTCCGTGCCGCCTTTGAGCCAGGCGAATCTACAGAGCATTAGGATCATCGCTCCAGTTGCGAACAACCTTGCAATTTTCATCCCGTTTTCACTTAGGTAAGATTTCTTCAAGACTATTCTGGTCGCCACAGTGAAAGCCGCAAACCTCCCGAAACGATGAGACCGCCGCCGAAGGCAATAGGCGGGTTGAGCTTCTCTTTGTACGCCGCAAACCCGACTGCCTGAGCTACTATGAAAATGACCGCCACGTAGACCCCTTTCAACCTGTCGAAATCCCTCTTTGGAAGATCCACGACGAGGCCATATAGAACAAGCGAAATCGCCCCAAGTATGAAGCCTGCACGCCTGCCCTGCAATCCAAACCGCATTCCTACATCTCCGCCAACCTCAAGAAGCGCGGAAAGAAACAATAGGGGCAGGAATTTTAACAACTCTTTTAACGATTCTATCAATTGACAACTCCTGAATGTATGCTATTTTGCAAATTATTGATTCAAGTTACGCAACCAACAAATCCGTGTGTTGAAAACAGAATAAAAGAGTGCGCAAGGATGCTGCCGATCCTTCCCGGCAAACGACAAGAGATAGTTGATTTCGCAGAAGCGTTGTCAGGACCGCAAAATGCTTAGTATGTCGCTTCTAAACAGACCGTCACGAGGGAAAGTTGGTTTATTCAACCCACTCCTATGGGGGATTTTCTCATTGTTCATTTTGAAGCGGCAGACCCGATGACGGTGTTCGCCGGACTCGCCGACTCGAAAGACGAATTTGACGTCTGGTTTCGAGAGAGAGCGCATAGTACGACTGGAATTGACCTGACTCAACTCCCGCCAGGATTGCCGCCACAGATTTTTGAATGGAAAAGATCTTGAAATAGAGTCTACGTTTGCGGTAAACAACGGATATGAGAGCGTAGGTCTGAAAGCAATTTGGAGCGGCATTCGAATGTCGCTCCAATCTTTTCAAGCTTTGTCTTCGACTTCTTCCGCCCAAAACTTTTCGACTCGCGCCCACTTGCTCGCGCGCGAAGCCGGAGGCAGATACTTTACAAACTCCGCTCCATAGTCTTTAGAGATCATTCTTGAGTCAAGAATACAGACGATTCCGCGATCCTCTTTTGTACGAATAAGCCTTCCGAACCCCTGCTTCAGTTTAATCTGAGCTTGCGGAATCGAGTAATCTCTAAAGCTGTTTCCGCCGTCGTTCTCTATCGCCTTAAACCTCGCTTTTGTGATCGGCGAATCCGGCACGGCGAACGGCAATTTGTCGATGATGACGCAAGAGAGCGCCTCGCCCTGCACATCCACCCCCTCCCAAAATGTTTGAACGCCCATCAAGCAGCCGTTTCCGCTCTGCTTGAAAGCTTCCACCAACTTTCCCGGAGGCAAGTCGCCCTGCTTGAAAAGCGGAAGAAGGACTCGATCATGGAGTTTCTCGTAAACGTTGTTCATCATCGCCCGCGAAGTAAAAAGTAGAAATGCGCGTCCCTTTGTAAGTTTCAACACGCGCTCTATCTCGACGGTGATCAATTCCGTGAAAGTTTCGGAGGGAAAGGGGGCGGGCATTCCTGCAGGGACGTAGAGCAGAGCTTGTTTCTTATAGTCGAAAGGACTGTCCACAAGGCACTCGTTCGCCTCTTCCGGAATGCCGAGGCGAGATCTCAAATATGCAAACCCGCCGGAATTTGAAAGCGTCGCGGAAACAAGCACGACGCCTCCGGGCTTAGTCCTATTCCAGAGAGTGGATTTGAGTATTTTTGAAACGGAGATCGGAGTCATGTGCAACGTGACGCGGGTGTCCTGTTTCCCGCCTCTGCCGAATTTAGAAATTTCCCCCCATCGGATGTTCGTCTCGTCTCGCTCAAAAATCAGGCGGTTCAACTCCTCCCCTGCTTTACCGCAGAGTCTTCCCATTCCTTCCAACTGTTCTTTCAAATCTTCATTGTCGCGGGCAAGAGTGATAAGATCGTTTTGAAGGGATGAAATAGCCGCAGTCGTCTCCTTGGCAAACGTCTCAGTGACATCTTGAGCTTCGCCGGCGAGAGCTTCCTCAAAATAGAACTCGGATTTTCCGACTTGCGTGAAAGGGGCGAACATGGCGTGATTGAGCGTCTCGATTTCTTCCAGACGAGATTTTTCCAGGTCTAAGCCGCGAATATGGCGAATTCTCTCCATCAACTGATCAAGTCGCCGCGAGCCGAATTCTATTCCAAAAGTCTTTGTAGCGATGTCTTCCAGGTGATGGGCCTCATCGAAGACGATATGATCGTATGAAGGCAAGACTCCTGAGTTCGGATCGCTGTGACGCATGGAGAGATCCGCGAAGAAAAGAGCGTGATTCACGACGATGATATTGCTCTCTTGCGCCTCTTTTCGCATTCGGTAGTAGTGGCAGTTCTCATAGAAATGGCACTCCTGCCCTCTACACGTCTCAGGAGTGGAGCTGACCTCGTACCAATTCGGAAAGTTGAACGGCAGGTCAGCGACATCGCCGGAGCAGTCCATCTTTCCAGCCCAACGTCGTACTTTTTGGAATTGAGGATCCGCCATCAAGAACAGATCGTTTTTCCCGTTTTCCAGGCTCTGCTTGCAAAGATAGTTGCCTCTGCCCTTCATCAAGACCGCCTGCACTTTTTCTTCACCATCGGGAAAAAGGCTTAAGACGAGCGGAATATCCTTTTCAATCAACTGAGTCTGGAGACTGATGGTGTGCGTGCTGATAACGGTTTTCTTGCCGTCGAGGGCGGCGCGAACAGCCGGAATGAGATACGCGAGCGACTTACCCACTCCTGTCCCGGCTTCCGAGAGGCAAATTTCGTTCTCCGCCATCGCTTTCTCGACCGAAAGCGAAACCATTAACTGCTCCTCGCGAGACTCATAGCCAGTCAATTTGTGAGCGAGAGGACCTTTCATTCCGAAAAAATCATGAAGCGTCTTTGCTTTGGGCAGTTTGGTTTTTTTTTGAGTTTTTGGGTTGATGGTTTTTGGAGCGATCTCAGATACAGTAGTTTCCGACATCCGTTAATGTCCTTCCAGATCAAACGAGTTTCCAGTTTGATACTCCGTTGCAGGTTCGATTACCGGAAACGTTCTCTATTATACAGCATACGCCTGCGCTTCACGACTATGTTGAAACGGGGGGAAGTAACCCTCGTTTTTAGCCAATATTTTGAATGCACTCTATTTCGCTGGTTTCGAGTTGGAATGTTTTTTTACAACGAAGACAACTTTGTCCAAAAAACACTTCCGCCGATGGCACAAATTTGAAAAGGGCTTGCCCGATGTGAAGATTGCAAACGTTGCGGATTGGATTATCGCCCGAAGGGCTTCCCGCCGAAGACGCTAAAGCGAAAAAGCTCTGCCCGTCGTGACGATTCGCATCTCTCCTACTCCCCCTTCTCCCGCAGCGCGGGAGAAGGGGGTTGAGGGGTTGAGGGCTTCCCGCCGAAGGCGCTATACCGAAAAAGCTCTGCCAGTCGTGACTTTTGATGGCGATGCAGTGAAAAAAGACGCCTTCGGCGTTTCTCACGTCCGGAGAACGCCCATGCATTTGCCGGGCG
>JAYVOT010000710.1:0-4913 GCA_043757795.1 Chthonomonadaceae bacterium
CATAGATGTCTCCTGGTATTTATATTTGTGTTGCAACAAACAGATTACCAGATAGATGGCGATACTGCCAACTCTTTCCAACTCAAATGGAACACACCCAAATGAATTGGCAACCTCTGAGTTTTTTGCCGCATTGGACTCTTTCTCAAAAATAGAGCGTTGTCCTCCCCAAGAAACCAGTATCCAGTCTCACCCTCAAAAGCTTACTGAGTCTTAAGTTGAGGGAAACCTGCAGGGAGCGAAGGCGGCTTGATCCGTTTTTACTTCCAGCTCTTGCATTCAACCCTGAAACATCCCCGATCCGTTGTTGCAAGAAGGTCGCTTTTTGAGAATATCAAACCGTATACTTCCAATACTTGCCAGCCGGACAGTTGAATCGGAACGAGCGGATCGTCTTGAATACTCTATCGAAAAATCGAGGCTTCATGAATTTTCCATGTTTCGTCCTCGCAGAACTTCATCTTGCGCCAATCAAGGGTTTCGCCTCGATAGTAAGCAGGACTTCGCCTTTTTCGTTTTTGAACTCATGCTTGCCAAAACCTTTCTCATTCCAGATCTTGTCCCCAATCGAGGCTGTGATCTCCGGCTCATTGGCATCAAGCAGGCGTTGCAGGGAAAGCGGCATCGTCGCGTTATTAAGAGGAACCTGTTGGGTAGCGCTTCCGCTTGCAAGTAAGATTGCACTGTTTCCATGATATGCTCGAATGCTGCCTCTCCCGGACAGCTTCCACCGCAGTCCCTTTGTCGCATCAAAGCCCCGCACTCCCCAGGGGAAATTTTCAACTCCCGAGGTTCCGTTATGGGTATTCCAATTAGGATTCGCCCAATCTGCCGCCTGTGAATCGAGAGCCTCTTGAGGCGAAGGGTAATGGTCGGAGTGCATCCTTGCAAGAAACGCTTCCTTCGTTAACGGTTTCAAGACAGCATAGCCATAAAGAAGACTGTTTTTGCCAAGTATCTCATGTTTCCCTACACCCTGAATCTGAAACCTTTCTCCGGCAACTTCGATTACGATGGATTCTTTCATTTCCCCGAATTCCATGCTGAAGTCTCCCGCCGGTTTGCCGTTTGAGTCGATAATCTCAACTTCGCCGTGATAAGCTCCGGTGATATTCCAATTCCGTCCTAGCCTGTCCGTGCAACCGGAAGAGGGTTGAAAAAAGAACTTTCCCGCCAATGCGCCCGTCACGACGATTAGAAGCGCCGCACAAATTCCCACATAAGTAAGTCGTTTCATTTTATTTTTCGCTTTCACTCCCATGCCGGGAATGCCCGTCGGTTGGGAGAAGGTTGGAAAAGAGGCGAGCGTTCTTTGTCGCAAAGCTTCAGAAGGTGTCGCTTCCGCTAATTGTCGCAATTGAGAAATTGTCGTCTTTTCGTGCGTACGTTCCGCACGGCAGACCGAGCAATTCAGGAGATGCCAGTGCAGAAGGAGACGTGCAGAAAATCCCGACTGTTCGCTAAATGATCGCCCTAAACGAAGTCTGTTGCAATTCATTGAATTCCTCCTCGCTTTCAGTCAGCGCTTGCCTGACTTTCTTAAGAGACTCAAATACGCGCCATTTCACCGTTCCGATCGGTTCTTCCAAAATCTCAGCAGCCTCTTTGTAGGTCAGACCCTGAGAATAAATCAACAGAAGCGCTTCCCTGAATGGCAGTTCCAATGTCGCAAGAGCATCCGTAAGAGTCAATTGGCGAACAGTATTCATTTCCAGGCTGTTCCCAAATGCGTTCGATACAGGGAACTCGCGATCCCCCTCTTGCTGAGTCATTGAGACGGTGGGAACTATTTTATGCCGACAACGGTCTCGCCATCGGCGAGAAGCGATCCCCAACAACCAGGAAAGAATTTGCACCTTCCCTTTATAACTTTCGCGAGCTTGCCAGGCTGCCAGAAACGTCTCCTGCACCAGATCTTCCGCTTCTGCGCTATTTCCAGCGAGGCGCAATGCGTATCCCTTCAATCGCGATGCGTACAGGTCATAGAGTTCCGCAAACGCTTCAGGGCGACCGGCGCGCATTCTGGAATTCAATCGTAGTTGGTAAAAGTCAATCATATTTGGCTCCCACGTAAATAGTAGCCGAAATGAAGGAAATGGTTGGTTGACGCAGGTTATTGGAACGGGCGTTTGAATAGAAGCGCTCATGTTACGCAGTATTTGTTCAGAGCCTTGCGCAAGTCGCGCCCCCGGCGCTGAGACGCCGACCCCAAAACACAGTTACAGTGCGAGGTTCACAAAATTCATTTGAAACGCATTCCGTTCGAGTTCCGTAATAGCATACAAGTATCGTTTCGTTGTTAGGCGCGAAAAAGGGGGGAGAATGGACGCAAGGGCAGAACAACTTATCAAAAAATCGCAGAGGCAATTCAGAGCGAAAGTGATCTTCGTCTTGATCGCATTGCTAATAATCGTTTCCGGGATGTTCATCAAAGCGACGTATCCGAACCGGCGCACGCTTCTCGATCACGCGACGCTTGTCACAGACTGGAGTCATGCAAAAACCTCATCAGGCGCGCGTCCGGGGTTCATCAGCGATCATTTCAGCTACGTTTTCGACCATCATTGGCTACCGGACGGAACTCTGATTCGCATCCCGTTTGCAGTGATAGAGCGAGGTAAGAGATTTACTACGGTCTCGACGCAACTCGAGAAGATCGATCCGAAAACTGGGAAAGTCCTCGATTCAAAGCAACTCGATTTGACCACAGCACAACGAGACACCCTCTACGAACCCCCTGTTTCGCCGGATGGCAAAAGGTTGTTTATGCTAGATTCAGGGGACATCGCAATGATCGATACCGAAACGGGAAAGCTGAAAAGCTTTAGCCGTGGTGGGTTTTACAATAATATGCTGACTAGTGTAGTTGTTACTTCCAGGGGGCAAGAAGGGTCTTCCAGCACATACAAGCCGGGAGCGCAACCCTTGCTCGGGCAAGGCACCGACTGTAGACAACTGGCAAATCGCATCGCATGGGCGAGAGATAGTCAGTCCTTCTTCGCGATGACACTGAATGCAGCGCTAAACCCGTGTATGCAACAACGCTCGCTCGACGACAAGCTCATTGCAAGCTTTCCGTTTGTCGCCTGGACTGGGGGCGCTTCGTTGCCGCAAATCCTGGGTCAAACCTCTAACGGAGAAATCCTGCTCATTGATCGCAACTTCTTCGAGGCGGAAAACTTGTACTTTGTCGATTTGAAATTGAAAACGATCCGAAAAGAACCAATCAAGGGTGTTTTACGAGGAACGGAGGTGAAACAGGTCGAACTTAGCCCGGATGGCAGGCGACTCCTTTGGAAGACAACGACAGTGAAACCTTCCCTGACGGAGTTTTTTCAAGATCTCGCCGAGAGCATGCAACATCGAGAGAGCAGATGCAAAACCTCGATTGCGGTTTCAGGGTTGGATGGCTCCAATGCAAAAGAGGTGGCTTTCGAAAAGATGACCGGACTTGAAGAAGACGACTTCCGAACAGTCCACTGGCTCCCGGATAGCAAAAGAGTCAGCTTCTGGTACAAAGGTTCGATCTACACGATTCCTGCGAAGTGAGCGTCAGCGGGAGTCTGTTGGCGTTAGCGCCCCGGGAATCCGAGTGTTGAAATCACCCGTCTTTCAGTCGAGCGAAGCCGGGAGAATCGTGGAGAGCACGAGATTGCAATAGGTCGTCCGGAGGACGTTTGTAGTTATACACAGGGGGTTTCAACCCCTGGATAACTGGGAGTTTCACGGCGTTCGCCCCCCCCGGCGCTGAGACGACGGCCCCAATTTTGGGGTGATGGGAATCCCTCCTGATAGTATTCAGCAAGACTGGCAGATCGTAGTTTTTGGATGACGACAAGACTCCCGCCTACACAATCTCTCCCCCCCAAAATTGGGGGCGCGCCCTAGCGCGGGGGCGCAAATGCGCAAGACTCCCGGATTCAAACTCTCTCCCCCCCCAAATTGGGGGCGCGCCCTAGCGCGGGGGCGCAAATGTGCAAGACTCCTGGATTCAAACTCTCTTCCCCCCAAAATTGGAGGCGCGCCCTAGCGCGGGGGGCGCAAATGCGCAAGACTCCTGCCTACACAATCTCTCCCCCCCAAAATTGGGGGCGCGCCCTAGCGCGGGGACACAATTTCGTAAAAAGCGAAAAGTGATACTCAACGTCCTGAAGAACAGCGAAAACCTAAGTTGGACCTCCAAAGGTTTGAGTATTCGATGTGCCGGTAGTCGGAGCGGAAGAACTCGGGGCTATCGTTGCTCCAAGAACCGCCCCGCAACACGCGGTATTCGCCTACTTTGGAATTGACAGGGTCTAGCTGACCTGATTTATAGAAATCTTCTGCATACCAATCTTGACACCACTGACTGACATTCCCTGTCATGTCATAAAGACCATAAGGATTCGCCGGGTAGGAACCAACCGGTTTAGGCGAATTGAGTATGTTTGGAGCTACGGAGTTCGCGCACTTCGCGGCGTCCCAACGATTTCCCCACGGATAAGTCCAGTTCCTGGGGCCGTGGGCGGCGTGTTCCCATTGGGCTTCAGTTGGCAGTTTCATGCCTGCCCAATAGCAATATCGGGCGGCGTCATCCCAAGTGACATAGTCCATAGGATGATTATCGAGCCAACCCCAGCTTGGTTTGTTTCCATTCCAATCGAACTTGTATCCGCTTTGAGTGGTGAACTTCCGGAACTGCGCCACGGTCACAACGTTTCGATACATCCAGTAACCCCTTGTCAGCCTGACTGTGTGAAGCGGGTTGTTTGTTTTCACGAGAACGCCTTTTCCTCTCGGCTTCAATACTACCGATCCCTGTTTATTAGGTTTGATCGGTTTCGACTGATCTTTGTAGTTCCTTGGGAGAGCGGTCTGGCTGGCTGAGTCTTGCAACCCTACCAGGGTCACACCACTCCTCGGGGTCGAGACCT
>JAYVOT010000711.1:0-4910 GCA_043757795.1 Chthonomonadaceae bacterium
AAACTCCGCTTCCGCTTTGCCAACCTCTTTTTTGCTCAGATATTGTTCTGCCGGAGACGGACCTACCCCGGCTTGAAGTATCGCCGCAAGAGAGATCCATGAGACGAATCCAAGTCCTGCAAGGATAACCCAGCGCCATGCGGAAGGCTGTTTTTCGGGAACGTCAGGCGGCAAAAAATATCTCCAGTAGTCAGTGACCTAAATTCGGAAATCGCCACATCAAAATGAAGGCGGCGGTGTTGTTGACTGCGTGCATCAGAATAGTGACCCAGAGCGAGTTCGTTCGATGATAGACATATGCCAGAAAGGCGCCCATCGGAAAAATAATGAAGATTGCGAGAGGGCTGATATGTATCAGTGCGAAAACGAGTCCGCTCAAAACGATCGCCGCAGGAACGTTCAACCGACGCTTAAGCGAGTTGAAGAGCAGTCCGCGGAAAAAAACCTCTTCTCCGATCGGCGCCGCCAATCCTCCTGCGATGAGGAAAATCAGTTTCGTCCAGTTCGAGTCTATTTTCCCAAACATGTCTCCTGCACTGAAGCTCTTGGTCTGCTCCGACAGTTGATGCTGAATTTGCTGCGGGAGCCATTTAGCTAGAAGCCCTCCTAATCCCGCTTCCAGTCCGTTCGCGACCAGCATCATAAGGACGCCAAGCCCCAGTCCCAATCCAACCTCTTTCAATGTCGGCTTTCTCAATCCGATCTCTTTCAGACTGCTGCCGTATCTACGCAGACAGTAGGCGACTGTTCCAACGAAAAGAAAGTTCTGTGCGAAAAGCGCGAAGATCACCACGGACATCATGTAGGGCGCCAGGGCATGCTGATCTTGCAACCCGGACAATCCCTTCTTCGAAGCTACAATCACAAGCGCCGCAATGAGCGGAAACAGCGAAGCGACGTTCGCTCCGATCAGGACAGCCTGCATCGCAAGGAACGGATGCACAAGGCTCCAGGTTTTCGCAAAGGGAGAGTGCGGAAAGCGGGGTTCGCTGTCGATATTCGTCGTATCCGCTAAAGACGAAGCTTCGTCGGAAAATTTTTCTATCCGATGTTGGTAGACGAGCCACTTTATCAGCAGGACGAGGTCAATGACTATCACGATCCCGCATACGCACATCAGAGCGATAATTATCGGCATCAAATCCGATAGGTTTCCAGATAACAATTGCACTTCCAATCAGCCGAGAAACTGGATAAGATCGGCGTGTTCATCTCCGCCGGTCAACTCCAGAAAAATCTCTTCCAGGCTTTTTAGTCTTTCACTTTCCGTTGCGTTTGATTCGCCCAATTCGTTCACGGAGGTCTGAATCGCTCTCCTTCGCTCAGCCCTCAGCTCATCCATCGTCCCTTGCGCGACGATTTTTCCGCGATTTACGATCGCGATTCGGTCGCACATCCGCTCCGCGACTTCCAAAATGTGAGTGGACATGAAAACAGTCGTTCCTCGCAACGTCAGTTCGCGAAGGATGTCCTGCATCACTCTCGCTCCGCGAGGATCCAACCCGACTGTCGGCTCATCAAGAAAAATAATCCTGGGATTGTGTACGAGCGCTCCCGCAAGAGCGATCTTCTGTCTCATTCCGCGAGAGTAACTTTGAACCAGTTCATCGCCCTTCTCTTGAAGTTCGAAGAGACGCAACAGGTCTTCGATTTTGGCGGAACGCTCTTTTTTGGCGGTGGAATAGAGGTCCGCCATAAAGTTCAGATATTCGCGCCCGGTCAGCTTGTCGTAGAGAAAAGGGTTGTCCGGGATATACCCGAAAAGGGCTTTCGCCGCTAGAGGACTCTCTTGAATATTGAACCCTGCGATCTCCGCAGTTCCAAATGTAGGATTGAGAAGCCCGGTCAACATCTTGATCGTGGTGGTTTTTCCTGCCCCGTTTGGTCCCAGAAAACCGAACATCTCGCCCTCCGCCACTCTCAACTCCATGTTTTCGACGGCTGTGAACTCTCCGAATTTTTTCGTCAACCCTCGGCATACGATGGTATCCATTATCTACTATCTAGCCTCCGAGCAAACGTCTGCCAAGCGCGACGCGTTCAATCCCTGCAAGATCAAGCCGAGTCTCAATGCTCTGCAAACCGGCTGCGGCGAAGAGAGAAGTCACCGCTTCCGATTGCCCCATTCCTATCTCCACGGCGATCCAACCCTCCGGGCGCAAAGCCATCGCTGCCTGCGCCGTCAATCTCCGGTAGAGTTCCAATCCGTCCGCGCCTCCGTCGAGAGCGAGTTCAGGCTCGAATCGGCTTACTTCACGTTGCAAAGTCGAGATATCGCCTGTGGGAATGTAGGGCGGATTTGAGAGAATCAAGTCGAATGAGTCCGGAGGGAATCCCGCCAACAGGTCTCCATGAACGAATTCAACACGATCAACGACACCCAGTTTTTCGGCATTTTTTCTGGCGATCCGTAGCGCTCCTTCAGAAATATCCACTGCAACGCAGGTTGAATGCGGGCGTTCCTGCAGAATTGAAATTGCGATGCATCCGCTTCCCGTTCCGACCTCCGCAAAGTGGAAAGGGAGACTAGTAGGCGTTCTCTCCAGAGCGAAATCCACAAGCATCTCGGTTTCGGGGCGAGGAATCAACACTGCCGGTGAGACTGAAAACTCTCTTCCATAAAAATCTTGCGTTGTCCGAATGTAAGCGAGCGGCTCTCTTTTTTCTCTTCTCGTTATGAAATCATGCAACATTTCGAACTGCGAAGGCGACATCTGCGGGTGTAGTTGAGCGGTGACAGCAGTGCGCGAAATGCCTAAAACCATTCCCACCAACAACTGCGCCTCAAACCGTGGAGAATCGATTCCGACAGCTTTCAAGCGAACTTGCGCATAAGCGACCGGATCACGCAAAAAACTGAGATCTGAGTGTTCAGCGATTTCAATCTCGCTCAGAGATTCCGGTTCCTTCGTGAAGCTCATCTCAGGCGCTTCATCTTGAGTTTGTCTATGATTTCAACGGAACCGATAGCCAGAACGGCTTTTACGCTGTCCCAGGCGAGAAAGACCAACGCCCCTTGAAATAGAGTCTGCATCATTGAAGTACGAGTAGCGACTGAGAGCCAAATACAACCCAGACTGTAGATCACAGCCAGGCCAGCCGCTAAGGCAAGCGCTTTTTGAGCGAGTTTTTTTCCCGTCGAATGATTTCTCTCTACAACCCATCCGGTTGCGTACGCCGCTAAAGGATAGCTCATAAGGTAGCCCCCGGTGATGCCGAAGAGAACCGCTGCGCCGGAATAGCCGTGAGCGAAAACAGGTGCGCTGAATGCACCTAGAAGCAGGTACTGAATCTGCGCGACTGCGCCCCACCGACTGCCAAGCGCCAATCCTGAAAGCAACACTGCATAGACTTGAAAAGTGAGCGGAACCGGAGTCATCGGGAGCGGAAGTGCGATTCTAGCTCCCAGAATCGTCAGCCCGGTCATCGCGCTCGCTAAAAACCAACTTTTCAGCGCTGAGTCTTGTTTCGTTAATGCCGGAAGCATGAGTTATTCAGACCCTTCTTGCATTTTTCGAGCCTGATCCGCAAGATGCAGACGGTCTATGAAATCCTGAATGTCCCCATCGAGGACGCCCGCGACATTGAAAATACTGTGCCCGATTCGGTGATCGGTGACGCGACCGTCCTGGAAATTATAAGTGCGAATCTTTTCAGAGCGATCTCCGGAGCCGACCTGAGAGCGTCTCGCTGTGCCGAGAGCGGCGCTTGCCTGTTGTTGCTGAAGCTCATAGAGGCGAGCGAGCAGGACGGCGCGCGCCTTGATCTTGTTTTGAAGTTGACTGCGCTCATCCTGACACTGCACCACGATTCCGGTGGGAATGTGGGTAAGGCGGATCGCAGTCGCTACCTTCTGAACGTTTTGTCCGCCGGCGCTCGAAGAGTGATAGATGTCGAGTTTGATCTCTTTTTCGTCTAGCTCCACGTCGACTTCTTCCACTTCCGGCAATACTGCCACCGTAGCAGTGGAGGTTTGAATGCGTCCGCTCGACTCGGTGACGGGCACGCGTTGCACTCGGTGGACGCCGCCCTCGAATTTTAGTTGGCTATAGGCTCCCTGACCCTGTATCATGAAGGTCACCTCTTGCACGCCCCCGATTCCCGTCTCTTGAATGTCAATGAGTTCCGCTTTCCAGCGGTTTCGCTCCGCATATCGGGAGTAGAGCCGATAGAGTTCGCCTGCGAAGAGTTTCGCCTCTTCTCCTCCGGCGGCGGCGCGTATCTCAATGATGACGTTTTTGTCGTCGTTTCGGTCTTTCGGCAACAGCAAAACTCGGACATCCGCTTCGAGTGCGTCTCGCTTCTGTTTCGCCTCTTCCAGTTCCATCTGGTAGAAATCCATCTCGTCGCCGTGCGTCTCTTTAATCATGTCTTCCGCGACAGCTACATTCCCCATCTCAGCTTTGTAGTCGCGATACTTTGTCGCAACCGCTTCTATTTCGCCCTTCGACTTCGCTGCAACCATGTATTTCTGGTAATCGCTGCTGAAATCAGGATCGTTCATCTGCGCGATCAGTTCATTATAGCGACGCTCGATCTCGTCCAGTTTGTTTTTCGCTTGATCTAATGACAAGTTGTCTCAACCGCCTTCCCGACATATCCTATAGCAATTATTATACCCTGATTAGCGAGGCGTCGGGGAAAAGGGCGCAAGGAGTTGCAGTGACAGAGCCTTACGATCGAACTTTAAAGAAGCGTTCGTTGAAGCGTTCGTCAGCGAGGCGCTATTCATTAAGAGCAATCCGAGAGAAGGTGCGCGCAAAACGCATATGTCGTTAAGTTCCGCTGAAACCGAGAATAGATTTCCGAGTCGCAGTAAGGAAACACCCAACAATTAGTGCGCCGTCTTGTCACTGTTCGTGCTAACCGAGAAGAGTGTCCTCCTGCACGGGAAATCGGGGACTAAAGTC
>JAYVOT010000712.1:0-4908 GCA_043757795.1 Chthonomonadaceae bacterium
CCGGCGCGAAGCGCCACTGAGACCGTGACTTTAGTCATGGGATTCAAAAGCGCTCTCGAAAAAATCATTTGGTCGTCAGGTCTGCGTAACATCAGTTAACCAGCTAAATTCCGAGGATAACGAAAACCTGACTTGTTGCCTCAAATTTCAACATCGGGTTTAGCAATGTCCAAAAAACGCTTCCGCCGAAGGCGCATTTGTAAAACGGCTCTGCCCGATGGGACTATTTTCAACGTTGAAAATGAATTTTCTGTCCGAAGGTCTTCTCGCCGAAGGCGCTACCGTGAAACGGCTCTGCCCGTCGTGAAGATTAGCAACGATACGATTCATCTCGTCGGTCTGAAGCGTAGCCTCACTAGGAGAGCGTCTCCCCGTACGGCGAAATTTCGTATTTTTGTCCGTATCACAACAGGCGGAACGCCATTGAACGGGGAATTTCACTGCTTAATTCACGCTTTTAAGAGCAAACAAACGCAAAAAAAAGTCGTCGGAGATTCGCTAGGCACGCGAAGGATCTCCGACGACGCTCCAAAATGGCTGACATAGAATGAGTACAGGTTGCCAATAGGAGCAATATTATTTTTGATAGGGGTCGCCCCTTATCGAGCTGCTGTTTAGTGAGAGAATCGGTCGATGAAATTGTTTCACAAAAGAATCAGCTCTCGCAAAAAAAATTATTGACGAGAAATTATGTACGTTTCCTCTAATCATCAACAACTCAAACGTCGCGCATGGGCTGAAATAGACCTTGATGCCGTCCAATCGAATGTTCGTGAAACTCTTGCACTCTTAGGACAGGAGCGCAACTTGCTCGCCGTCGTCAAAGCGGATGCCTACGGACACGGCATTGTTAAGACGGCCCATTCAGCGGCGGATGCGGGTGCGAAGTGGCTTGGCGTCGCTACGACGGCAGAGGGTGTTAATCTGCGAGATGCGGGAGTCGTTGCGGACATCGCTTTGATCTGCGCCCTATGTCCGACGGAAGCGGAGGCGGAGGCGATACTGGAAAACAACCTCGTCCCCGCTATCGGCGACAGGTTCATCCTGCAAGCTCTTGCGCGGGCGGCGTCTAAACTTCGAATGCCTCGCTTCGCCGCGAGCATTCACTTGGAGATAGACACCGGTTGCGGAAGATCAGGTTTTCTGCCGGAAGAGGCAGTTGCTGCCTGGCGCTTCGCAACGGAAAAGGGCTTGAAAATCAACGGATTGGCGACTCACTTCGCAGATGCGGACGGTTCCGAAGAGAACTTTACCCTGGAACAGTGGAAAAAATTTGCTCTGATTCGCCACCAACTAGAATGCGCAGGAGCCTCTTTTGATTGGGTTCATGCCGGGAACAGCGCGGCAACTCTCCGAATTCCCACTCTCGACTGCAACCTTGTGCGACCGGGACTTCTGCTCTACGGCATCTCGCCGCCGCTGCCGGGAGGTTCGCCGCTTGAACTAAAATTGCGACCCGCCCTCAGCCTGAAAGCGCGAGTCGCTACTGTGCGGAATCTTCCCGCAGGACACAATATCAGCTATGGCTTGACGTGCGCTCTGGCGAGACCGAGTCGAGTCGCAACGGTTCTAATTGGATATGGAGACGGGTATCCGAGGCGACTCTCAAATCAAGGCGAGATTCTCGTTCAAGGGAGGCGGGTTCCCATATTGGGCAGAGTTTGCATGGATCAAACGATGGTTGACGTGTCGGACCTGCCGGAAGTTTTCCCGGGCGAAATCGCGACTTGCATCGGAGAAGATGGAAAAGAAAAGATCACTGTGGAGGAGATCGCTAGAAAGATAGGAACTACGGATCACGAGATCACAACGACGCTGACATCCAGACTCCCGCGAGTCTATGTCCCAAAGGAGCGGGAATGAACGCAACAAAATTTGAGGGATCGTTTGTCTTCTGGGCGTTGCTTTCGGCGCTATTCGCCGGAGCCACAGCGATTCTCGGCAAGAAAGGGATAGAGGGCGTCCCTTCCAATTTGGCAGTTGCGGTTCGTGTGGCAGTGGTTCTCATATTTGCAACGTGCATCGCAATCGCCACCAAACAGACTGGAATCAAAGAGTTGAGCGGGAAAACATGGCTCTTTCTCACCCTCTCCGGCATCGCCACCGGAGCTTCCTGGATTTGCTATTTCCGCGCTCTGCAGTTAGGGCCAGTCTCAAAAGTCGCGCCCATAGACAAACTCAGCTTTGTGTTGGCGATGATCCTCGGTTTCGTAGTCCTTCATGAAAAACCCAGCGTCAATCTCATTCTTGGCGGCTTGCTCGTCGTCGCCGGCGTGTTGCTCACCCTCAAGCCTTGATTGGAGCGTCGTTTCAAGACAGAGCGCAGAGGCGGCTTCGAGATTAAAAATCTTTTCTGAAGAGACGACTTCTGTTGATCTCTCTCCTTCGGATGCCGGAACAGTGTCCGGATTGGAGAGTTGGGTTTCGTTTGCGGGCGTCTTAGTGAATAGCGCATCGCTGAACTCCATGGCGCTAATCGATGTTCGAAAAGGGAGCGGTTGAATTGGCACAGGTTGATCGGATCGCACTAAACGCAGCCAAATCCCGGTGAGCGCCGGTACGACTATCTTGAGAGTGCGCCTGTCGAGCGCAGCAGGCTCTTCGCTAAGGACATTGCTCGCCTCGGAATAGCTTCTCCCGAAATGCAACATGCAAGCCTGATCCATGGGTTGATCGTTTAGTAGAAAGTAGTGATCGGCAACGGAGGTCTCTCGGCGAAAAGCGAGACACTCAAGACACTGCCACTCTGGAAGAGGAGAAAGTTTGGAAGGGTCTTCAAGACAGGTCAGCAACCTCACCCTATAGCGCCAATCTTCCGACTCCGCCGTTCTTTTTGAGAGGGAATACGCGATCAAGCAGGCGCTTCCCTTTCCAAATCGCTTCTCCGTCACCCCCGGCAGTCCGCTTGAAAGATGCGCCTGACTTCGGCGGTCGTAATGACCAATTCCGCAACCGGAAGCCCTGTCGGAAGCCCCAACTCATCCTGAGGAGTTTCACTCTCCTGAAGCAAATTAGCGATGCCGACGCCGAAAAGACTCTCGAACGGACTTCCGACGCGCGTGTCTAGAATATTTCCAGAGTCATTCGAGAGCGCGGTTGGAAGCTCTAAAATCACTCGGCCGCCCTGTTCGACGAACTCTTGAAAACGTGCAAGAAGCGGAGTGGTCAGCGTCGCTCCTACCGGGACGAACAAGATCTTGGCGACGGCGGTCTTTTCTCGAAAGAACTGATTCTCATTGGTGAATCTCCATGAGAGATTTCGGCTCATCATGGCGGAAGTCACGCCTCTCGCCCCCAATTCGGGGTCGGAAAAATGAGAGCCTGTTCCCTCGAAGAAAGGCGAAGCCTGAGGAGAACGAGAAAACGTTGATCGGCTGTTCGGGATGAAAACTTGCGCTTGCACGACAGCCTTGGACACAATCAACTCCTGCCCGTATTTTGCCATCGCCCGATTTATCGCCCCTGCTGCCTTCGCCTGCGGAGTGACCCTGCCGAGCATGTCGAGCATTTCATACTCGTCGGCAATTGGACTCATCCGGGCGGGATTCCAACGGAGCAGGTCGATCTTCTGCGCTCCGGCTGCGATCAGCGAGAGAGCCAGGCGAGTCATTCTGCCGGGAGTGAATGCGAGGGGCGTCGAATCGCATGAGCGATAAAAGCCTGGAGATAACTGTGAGACCGCACGACTAGCCTGCTCGTTTTCGTCAAAAAAAGCTCTGGTTGCAACGTAGACGGATTGAGCGAGACTGGAAGCGATGAGCGCGCAATTTGAAACGGGGAACTCGTGCCGCTCTACATAGGCTTCAAGACCGATCCCGACTCTATAAGCGGCTCTTCGGAGCAGGTGAAATGAGCCTGCTTTCAACTTCGAGTTGGCGTTTTGCAAAAGCGATTCAGAGTCATACAGCACGCATGTGAAACCTGTTTCACGGATTCGAGTCAACTCCTCAAGCAGGCTCTCTTCTTCGAGAACCTCCCAGTTTCGGAAGACTACTCCCATTCGCATTTTGCTCTGATTCGGTTCAGTCGTATCGTATGCCGTATGTTGCAAAGCTTGTAATCCTTGAAAATTTCGATTTAGAACCGCCCCGTCAACTAGATCGAGAGGGAAATTGGAATATTTGAGGAACTCAAAGTTCGGAAATAGGGGTATATTGACTTGACTTGCGAAACTCAAAGCCCCTTACGTTCGTCAATTATTTTTAGCAGGTCGTTATATTTTTTGCGAGGGACGAACTAAAGTCCGTCGCGCACCCAACCAGGAAAATTCCATTCATGCGAAACAATGAAAATCGACGCTCCAAATCAACGCAGAACAGCGCTAAGCCGAACGAAATGATCGCCGCGTTGATCGCAGTCGCTCTTATTATCGGCGGAATATCCGCATTTGCGATATGGAGCGCGAAAAAACCCACAGAGATACCGATGGAGATGTTCGTAGGCGTCGATGTGACCCGAAGCGTGGCGCAAAAGCAACGTCAAAAATGTTTCGGAGTCTTTGAAAGCGTAGTCGATTCCGCTCTCCCGAAACAGACTCATCTACGATTTTGGACTTATGATGTCAATTCCCGCGAACAGGCGGCGCGCGACTCTAATAAATCCTCTGACCTCTGGCCCCTGGAAGATCAGATGATAGCCACTTTGCGCAAAGAGACTAAAGGAACCTACCCCAACAACGTGATGCATGACATGGCGAACGCCGCGAAAGAGGCGGCGGCTAGCGGTAAAAATTGCGCCTGCATGTTTTTAACGGACGGGGAAGACACAGACCCTAAAGCGTCGGACAAGATGATTGCAGAGCTTGCGGCAATCCCCAATGTCAAAGCGGTGTGGTTCGAAGGAGTGGACGGTAAAAGCGGTACTCGTTCTGACCTCGAGCGCAGATTCAAGCCCGTCCTTGGAGACAAA
>JAYVOT010000713.1:0-4892 GCA_043757795.1 Chthonomonadaceae bacterium
ACTCACATGCCGCCCTTTTCCGCGAGCCACTTCAAAAGCGATTCCGTGCTTCACATCGTCATACAAAACCGTTCTTTTTTTGAAACGCGAAGACATGTAGGTGGCGATCCGCGTGAGATGCGGAAACTGTTTTCGGATGAGCGAAAGACGCTTGCCTGCGGCAACGCCGCCTTTTGCGTGCATGAGCGCAGAGGTCGTCCGTATCTGTCGCACTCGATGAGGTCCATCAGACGCCAAAACGGAGTAGAGGTCGAGCGCGCCGTGGTTCCATTTGAAAGTCTCCCAGATATGCCCCGCCGCACCTTCGGAATTGACGCTTGCACCCAGGCTTTTAGGAGGGCGGTCCCCATTTGAACCCAGCTTGATTTCACCGATGGACTTTCCAGGCGTTATCGTTCGTGCGAGGGAACGATGCCGAGAGGCCTTTTTGGCATGAGAGGCGAGAACGGGAGTCGATTCGGCGGCGAGAGCGAAGAGGAGACAACACAGCGCTCCCAATTTGAGCGCGGAACGAAACAGGCTTTCCATCTTGGATTCCTTTCCTATTCAGGATCGACATGATTGCATATCGCATAGTTGCACGGAGGTCATGAAAATTCCTTTGCGATTTTCTATTCGCTTTCCTTCGCTTCCATCCCTCTCGTGCTAACTAATGCATTCGAAATTCTTGCGTTGAAATGCCTTCCTCCAGAAATTGGGGGAAGGCATTTGCAAAATGGCGCGAATATTGACTCAATGTGCAAAAAACTGACAAGTCAAATTTATTGCACGTCGCTTTGCGGCCCAACCGCTTTCGCTCAAACCTGTGATTTGAATCCACGGAAAGCGAACGACGCCCCGCGTTCACCGGGGTGCATCAGCTAGCGGGGGCGACTTCGCTTTTGAAGTTCGCGACGGCATGAACGAATCTTGCGAGATCGGTCATGAAATCGAGGTCGTCTATTCGTCCAACGACAATATAATCGAACTCTTTTTTGGTGGGAAAGACAACCGGTACGATGTCATTCGTGTCGTATGCGCTCATGAACGAGACTTTCCCGACGCCGGTCCGCCCTCCGCCTATTTTTCCGCTGTGTGCCAGATAGACAGAGCCGGAGTTGTCGCTAATGAAGAGTCCCGCGCACATTCGATTGAATCCTACTCGCGGCGCGTTGATTTCACAGATGATATTCACCATTGGGTTTGCGGTCGGGTCTTCGGTTCCAAAAGCGCACCAGAAGCGATTTTCTAATCTGTCAGGTTCAAGGCGCACCCAGAATTTCTTGTCTGAAAACCAGGTCAGCGTCGCTGTTTCACTCCCGCCTTGATAGCCTAGAACGCTCTCAACCTGCTCTCCTCCTTCCAACACAATGCGTGAAAAAAAGGTGTAAGCCTCATCAATCTCGTTCTTCAAAATCAGTGGTCGAATCATTCAGTTCAAAAACCTTCCAAAACGCAGAGAGCCTTGCACATAGCCGCGCCCCAAAACCATCGGCGTCCGCAGTTTTTTTGCAGTGATAGGAGGGCGATCCCTCTTTCGATCATAACTCCCCTGGCGTGAGCGAGTCAAGCTTGACGGCGGTAAGATCGCCGTTCATTCGTATGAGAATATTTCTTCCGATAGCGATATTATACCGCAGTTATCCCGCGCCTGTCTTCAAGAGTGTTCAAAATGGCAGTTTAACCTGTGAATCAGGTTGCAAAATCGCCATCCGTTCCGATTATCGCCATCCGGAGAGGCGGAAAGCCGGTTCAAAAGCCACTTGAACGCTGCCGCCGAATCTTAACCGGAATTTAATGAAATTATTGAAACGAACCCTGAAAAACCCTCGTATATCTTTGTAGAGGCAATCATAATTTGAGAGGTTTTTAGAGAGTCCATGTCCGACTCCCTCTCTACAAAAGTGCGCTCCGAAATTTTGAGAGCGTGAGTAATGAGATCCTCCATTGGAGTCGGCAACGGCTCCAAATTTTTTTGGCCGTTCATTTTTTATTACTCAGCCTCGCTCGGTCTTTTCTCAAAGCGAGTCGATCTCTTTTACAGGGCCTGAAGCTCCTAGCGGAAGGGCGGGCATTATGCTCGCCGAACGTTTGTAGAGCGGACATAGCGAACCGTGCGGCGTGAGTCGCATCAGAGTATCTCCCTTCCAATGCCCGGTGAGACTCAGGTTTCCTTCTTCAAAAAGCACGACTCTCTCTTCCAACTCCCAGTTGAATTGCACGACATCTCCCGGTTGAAGAGCCTCCAACCAGGCGTATCCGTTTCGCATTATTTCAGCTCGAGGCAAATTTCCATTGACGTGCACATCCGGATTAGTCACGCCTGCGGGCATGCGAACGGACAGCACGCCGCGCACCTTCATCAGCACTTCCAGTCGCCCAATTTCCGGCAAGAAAGAAGTAACAGTCGCCCATCGGGTGTCGCGGGAGAAATGGAGATTGACGACTACGGCTCCATCCAAACGAGTGACGGCGTAGCGCCAGAGATCGTAAAGAGCGCGCATTCCCGCTGCGGAGCTTCTAAGAAAGAGGCGAGGATTCGTGTGGTCGATGGCGTCGTTCGGTTTCGTCCAGCTAGCGAAGGCTCCGATCGCCCTCTCGCAGACGCGCTCAGTCACAATGCCTTCCGCAGGATGATTGGCGCACCACATCTCCTGACAGAAAGGAGTGTCCGACTCTTTCTCGACCCAGCCGAAATCGAGAAGTTGAGACTCCAACAAGTGATTTCGCCCAAAACGCTCCGCCTCTCCGAAGTAGGCTTTGTTGCGATATTCGCCCAACAACAGCGCGATTTCGATCATGTCTTTGAGAGTGCAAACATCGCCCCTATTTCGGGCTTCTCCCTGCAAACCGTGCGGGAAGAAACCGAAGGAGGTTCCCAGATCTCGCAGTTGATGATACGCTTCCGCCGCCCAGTCGATGTAGCCTTCGTTCTCAGTCTGAATGCCGAAGTAGAGAACGCCCAAAATAAATCCTGAGCTGCTGTGCAGATATCGTCCGGTGCGACTGGTGAGTTTGCCGTCGCTTTCAAAAGCGCCCGATTTCTCTTTCAGAAACCGAATGAGTCCGCCGGCGAGTTGAAGGCTCTGAGGGTCTCCGGTGGCATTAGCATAGCGGGCGAGCGGAAAGACAGCTTGCGCTCCTATCAATACGTCCGACATCTGCTTGGGAGGCAGGCGATTCGCCCAGCCTTTTTCCGGAAAGTAGGAATTCGGGAACCAGCAGATATCTCCCTCCCACACGGCGCACTTCCAAAGAGCATGAACCAGCTTTTGAGCGCGGTCTCTTGCTGCAGGGTCTTCAAGCGCGAGCCATCTCGTCGTCCAAGCCAGAAGAGCGCCGCGTTGAGACCATTCCATTTCCGTGACCGGCGAAGTGTGTGTCCAGGGGTCTGCGGGAATCGAAAGCAACCCGTCATGAAGCCCGCCGTTGCGTTGACATGCGGCGAGAGAGGCGAGAAACGCCTCGTCGTAAGAGTCTGTCATCTCCCCGGTCATAACGCGCGAGAGAGTCACGGCTTCCGAGAGCGTGCCGGCAAGGTCGGCGTAGTCCCACGGAGAGTGCAGGGCGATAGGCGGGTCAGTGTGAAGTTCGACATAGCCCAGAGGTTGCCCGTTACGCTCCGGGTTGGTCAACCGAATGCAGGCGGATGCGGCAAGGGCGGCTCTAGCGACGAGGTCGAATGGACTGGTTCGCACGCGTTCGATCATGTGATTCAACGTTGAATCACTGGTCATAACGTCTGTAGACATGGCGGTTCTCCCGGCGCACTCGGCGCCAGCCTGGGGCAGCCTAAAAAACAGACAGCATCGGGGGAGTGAAAATTGGGACTTGGTTCAAAGAGATATGCGACAACGAAAAGTCTATTCGGGGCATGGAGATTGCGCCTCCGCAATTCGTCTTATTACATTATAGACAAAGTTGCGCCCCTCGTCAAGTGAGGAGCGCAAAATAAGAGATTCATTTTTTAACTGTGACCAAAACTGAGCGGTTCATGCTTCCGGATATTTCGGTATTGCGGCAACGGAGCCAGGTTTCAGAGCGGCGGAAAGTTGCAAGCCCCATGCGCTATGCTGAAAAGCTCTGCCGTCGTGACGAATTGCTACGCCGAGGCTCAACTCTTCAATCTGAGGCGCAATCCCGCTGAACGATGAAGAAATAGATTCGAATGCGATAGTCTTCAATGCCTTCGCCAAAAAAAGCGATTTGGCAAACAAGTAACTCATGTTACGCAACCAGCAAATCCGTGTTTTGAAAACACCCGGTAAATGAATGGGCGTTCTCCGGACGTGAGAAACGCCGAAGGCGCTTTTACTCATTGCATCGTTGCGAATCGTCACGACGGGCGGGCCCTTCTCAAATGCGCCATCGGCGGAAGCGTTTTTTGGACATAGCTATGCCGAACCTTCAAACTTGACTCAAATAAATTGGTTTTTGAGACCCCGGATTCTCGTTATTTCAAACGGGGCGGAGCAACATGCTATCGCAGTTCAGAAGCGACTCCTGGCGCAAGGCGCCGAGTCGCTTCTACTAGACCTCTCGGTCTTCCCGAAGCATTCGGAAATCTTGATCGCCTTCGGGCCAGCGGATGAATGCCGTCTCGCACTACAAACAAATGGCAATCGCTCGCGTTTTGCAGTCGGCGGATTTTCCCTTGAGCCGAAGTATCTTTTTTGTAATCTTTGCTGAAAAGTTGGAGGTTGCCTCCCTTGAAGAACGGGATCTCGTTCGCCTCAAGATAGAAGCCGCCGTTCATCCGCTTGTCACTAAATCCGTCGGATATTTGGGGTTTTGATGAGTCTGAAATCGCCCGGGGAGCAGTCTGCGAATTGGCAATGCAACAACAAAAAAAGATCATGCAGAATGAGATTTAAAGAGTGATTTTCAAACCTGTTATTTTCGTCAGTCGTGAA
>JAYVOT010000714.1:0-4892 GCA_043757795.1 Chthonomonadaceae bacterium
ATTCTGTTCTAAACCCCCAAATCGGAGACGGCTTTTCAAGCGGATTAACGAGCGATACGGCGTACGAAGCTCCAAATCCCTCAGCTTCGAATCGGATACTCGAAGCTTCTGTTTGGTTCTTGAAAGAGGATTTATAGAGGGCGGGGCGTCCGGGGCGAACTCCGCGATGCATCAGCGACTCGTCGTTGACTCGCCCGGATGCAGCCGCTCCAAGAACGCCGACTGCCTCCAGCAAATTGCTTTTGCCGCTGCCGTTCGCCCCAATGAACACATTCACCAACCCGAAATTCACTTCAACTTCTACAAGAGACTTAAAGTCGTTCACTTTGAAAACGTCTATCATCTTATCCCACTCTCAATTCTCCGAAATTGGATAACTTCCAATTAAAGATGAAGTATAAACGATTGCAACCAGCAGTGTCAAACGCAGAAACACCCCTTCTTCGTCTTTCATTTTTTTGGCGTATTTCGCGTACTTCGCGGTTCACACTCCTTAAATTTTCATTTCAGATTTGAGTTTTATTGCTCGTTTTGCGGTTGAGAATCAGTTCTCGCCCAGGGGTTTCCCTGCTTCGGGCCAGCCCTCTTTCGTCCAGACGAGGGGGCGAACCTGAACTGTCGGGAAGCCGTTTCGAGTTCCGTCGTAATAGTGGTGAACCAGTTTGTCGCCGGACTTCTCCTGTAGAACCGCGCAGTGTCCTGGCCCGATGAAGTTCCCCTCAGACTGCACGAGAACCGTTCCGCCTCCCTGTCCCATCGGTTTGCCTTCTTTGTCCAAGTACGTACCTTCGACTTTGTTCGACCTTCCCACGCGGATGTTGTAAGTGCTGTTCACTCCTCGACAACAAAAATCGAAAGAGACGAACAGGTAGAAAAATTTTCCGCGTTTGATGAGAAACGGGGCTTCCAGGGCGTCCGGAGTAGGGCGTTGCGCAAGTGAAATAGGGACTGAATTAGGAAAAGGTTTGCCGGTTTTGAGGTCGATATAGATGAGTTTGATGCCGCTCCAGAATGAGCCGAACGTCATCGCGCCTCTTTTTTTGTCCAGTAGCAACAGATTAGAGTCGATGGCGTTGTAGTTGTCCGTTTTTTGAGATTCGAAGACGATTCCGTCGTCGTCCCAATGATAATCTTTGCCCGCAGGATCGAGAGTCTTATTTGAGGCGGAGGCGATGATCGAACGATTGCTGCCAAACGAGGAAATGGAATAAGTGAGGCGAAACTTTCCGTTGTAAAGCGAGATGTCCGGCGCCCAGAGGTTTCGGCTCTGCGGGATCGCTTTTTTCGCCCATTCAGGCACGTTTTGGGCGAATACGCGCCCGCTGATTTCCCATTGGATCAAGTCTTTCGACCGGCGAATAGGAACTCCGTCGCCAGTCGCAAAGAGATAGTAATAGTCTCCCTCACGGATGATGCAAGGGTCATGAACCGGGGCGTTCGCGTTCATAGGGGCGTGAATGGCTCCTTTGACTTGCGAAAAAGAGGCTGTCATAAGGTAGAGAACCAGAAAACAGAGCGTCTGCAACAAACGAATCATGTGTCAACCCCCGTTACGGGAACGTCGCCCCGCACTTCTCACTCAGTTGACGGCGAAGGCTCTCCATCGTCGCGCTGATCTCGCCTTCGCAGAGAGTCTTGTCAGAAGCTCGGAATTCGAAGGCGATAGTCAGGCTCTTGACGCCCTCAGGAATAGGCGCTCCGCGATAGACGTCCGTCACTCTGAATCTCTCAAGATTGGCGATACCCATCGTTCGAATAGCGCTTTCAAGCGAGGCGTAGGTGACCGACTCCAGGACGCGCGGCGCAAGGTCGCGAGACACCGCTTGAAAGCGTGAGAGCGACTGAAATTTCGCTCCTTCGACCGGGATCGCTCTTTGGAGCGGATCAAGCGCGATTTCGAACAGGCAAGCGCGCTCTTTCAATCCTATTTCGGAAGCGAATTTCGGGTGCGCTTCGCCGATCACCCCTATGACCTCGCCTGAAATCGAAATGAGTGCCACGCGTCCGGGATGAAATTGAGAGAAGTCCGCTGAACCTTCGCCCGGCGTATCAATCGAGACGTTCGCAGCGCCCAGTATCTTAATCAATGTTTCAACGATTCCGCGCACCATCCAAAAGTCAGCGATTTGAGGCTTCTCGTCGCGTTGCCACCCCGTTTGATTTATTTGTCCGACAAGGAGTCCTGCAACCGAAAGCGTCTCTACAGGACGATTCTCTTCCAAGCAACGCCAGATACGTCCGCTTTCGAAGAGGGCAAGGTCTTGATTCCCGCGTGTTCCATTGTTTTTCGCCACATCCAACAGCCCAGGCAAAAGAGAATTTCTGAGCGCTCCGATCTCCGAGGAGAGCGCATTGCGAACCGGAACGCTCGACTTCAAGTCGCTTTCGCTAGAGAAGTAGTGAGCGGGGACCAGGCTGTGCGTCAGAACCTCCTGCATTCCGCACGCGATGAGCGTTTGTCGGATGCGAGAGAGGAGCAGTCCCAGCGGGCTATCCCCGCCCTGTGAAGTTCCGCCTATCGGGAGCGTTTCAGGAATGTTTTCATACCCATAGATTCGCCCAACCTCTTCGATCAGGTCCTCCTCAATGACGATGTCCGTCCTGAAAGTCGGAACGAGGGTCTTCAGTAGGTCTCCCGCTCCGGTTTCCTCAGTCTGCACCTCGAACTGTAGAGCACGAAGGCAGTCCGCCGCCATGTGAGAGGGGATCTCCATTCCCAGCATCTCATCGCATCGCTTCACTCGCAGGCTGAGCGGGCGGGGCGCGACTGGATGCGGGTAGACATCGACGACGCCTTCGACTGCGGCAGGCTGTTTCATTCCTTGCAGTAGTTCGCAGACTCTATCCGCAGCCCTGCGAACGCCGTTGGGATCTACGACTCTTTCAAACCGGTAGCTCGCTTCGGACTTGAGTCCAAGAGCGCGAGAAGTTCGTCGAACGCTCAGTTGGTTGAAGTGAGCCGCCTCAATTAAAATGGAGGTTGTCGAGGCGCTTACTTCGGTCTCTGCCCCTCCCATAATACCGGCAACTGAGACCGGCTTTTCAGCATCGGCGATGACTAGCATCGAAGGTGCGAGGTCGCGCTCCGCTCCGTCCAGTGTTTTAAGCTTCTCGCCAGATTTCGCCATTCGTACGACGATTCGCTTCCCAGACAGCTTGTCGAAGTCGTAAGCATGAATCGGTTGGCCCATTTCGAGCATTACGTAGTTCGTCGCATCGACAACATTGTTTACGGAGCGCATTCCGGCGGCTTCCAATTTCGCCTGCATCCAATAGGGAGAAGCGCCGATTTTGACGCAGTGAATCAGGCGAGCGGCGAATCGCGGGCAGGCGTGCGCATCTTCTATCACGACGGACGTTTCTAGAGCAGCCTGCCCGTTTTCGGAGGAAGGAGGCGGCGATGGCGAATGCAGAGGTATTCCGAAGAGAGCGGAAACTTCCCGCGCCACTCCGACGATGGAGAGACAATCTCCGCGATTCGGAGTAATGTAGACATCCAGAACTCTTCCGATCTCGGAGTCCTCAATGCCTTCCACTTCCAAGCCGCCCATCGTCAAACGAGTTGCGACTTCCTCTGCGGAGGCTTTCACATCGACGAACTCTTGCAACCATTTCAACGGGACTTTCATTGGTCTCTCCAAATCGCATGATACCCATTGACCCGCGGCGTAAAGCGGATTCAGGGTTTAAGGAAGCTCGAATTTGCAAATATTTCACGCGACTCACGCTCGGGGACAAATAGCGATTGTCAGCACAGTCCGGACAGAAATTTCGTTAAAACTGTTTCAGGAATCTCACGTCGTTTTCAAGGTAGACGCGCAAGTCGTTCACCCCTGTTCGAATCATGTGAGTTCTTTCAATACCGAGACCGAACGCGAATCCGCTGTACTTTTCAGTATTGATTCCATAGGCGCGAAGGATATTGGGGTGAATCAGACCTGCCCCGCCGATTTCAAGCCAACGGTCTTTCCATCGGATGGAGTAGTCCACTCCCGGTTCCACAAAGGGGAAGAAGTCCGGTCTAAAGCGTACGAGGGTCTCTTCGCCGAACATTGATCGTGCGAAAGCCCCGAGAGTCCCTTTCAGATCGGACATGCTGATCTTCTCATCCACCATAAATACGTCCACCTGATGAAAAGTGTGGTGATGCGTGGCATCCACTGCTTCATATCGAAAGCAACGTCCTATAGTCGCAATTCGGAAAGGCGGTCGTCGTTGCGCCATGATTCGTCCCTGCAGAGCAGTTGTTTGAGTGCGTAAAAGTTGCCGGTCATTGACGAAGAAAGAGCTTTGCTCATCCATCGCAGGGTGATCCTCAGGGTAGTTCAGAGCGTCGAAATTGTAGACGTAATCCTCAAGTTCAGGACCGTCGACGAATTCGAAACCCATTCCGCCGAGAACCTGTTTGATCTGATTTTCCGTTTGCGTGAGCGGATGCAGTCCGCCTTGGGGCAGTGGGCGTCCCGGCAAAGTCACATCGACGGTCTCGCATTTGATTTGTTCCGCAAGCGCGACCGCTTCCAAACTTTTTTTCTTCTCATTGAGACGTTCAGTCAAAGCGGACACCGCAAAGTTGATCTTCTCTCCAAAGGCCGCTCGATCCTCTTTTGGAAGGCTCCCAATATTGCGGCGCAGTTCGTTCAGCCCTTTATTTCGACCCAAATATTGAATTTCAATTAAGTTCAGATCGGCAAGGTTTTCAGGCGCTTCAACAGCAGCAAGGGCTTCCTGCAACATCTGATCGACTGTGTTGGACACGACATAGTCTCCTTGTCACATTGAGCGTTCGTCTCTCGAATATCGCTTTTTAAGTGAGAAAACGAGATGAACGTCGGACGACGAAAACCCCGGCTCATAGGCTTCCTGTCAAGGTTGGCAAGGAGAGAATGAGT